>JAQTOL010000120.1 GCA_028748945.1 Paludibacter sp. | reverse complement strand
AGTTGTCAATCTTCCAGCCATAATACCAGCCCTAGCAGGAATAGCTGCTCTAGCAGCCATACCTATTGGTGGGACAATCATAGCAATATCAGCACCATCGCGCGGGAAATATCGTTTCCTTAGTGAGCGTGAAGTGCAGATGCTTAAAATGGGCGCACACGCCTGATCATTTGACTTCAATAATGAATTATGAATAATTGAATTATTCTATTCAATGCGAAAGCTCCTCTGTAACTTTTACAGGGGAGTTTTTATTTAATGCAATTTAATAGTGGATTCTTTTCACAATTATTGCAATTTTAAAATTAAAATTTCATGAAAAAAATAGTAATTGCCGGAGGTACCGGATTTATTGGCACTTTTTTAAACATGCGTTTCAGAGAAATGGGATATAAGGTCTTCATCGTTTCGAGAAACCCAGAAGGGATTTCGTGGAATCCCGCCGATTTGACAAGTGCATTTGAAAATGCAGAGTTGGTCGTAAATCTGGCAGGGAAATCCATCAATTGCAGACATACCCAGGCAAACAAAACTGCCATTTTAGACTCAAGAATAAATAGTACATCGTTGATTGGAAATGCGATAAAGGCTTGTAAGATTCCACCGAAACTATGGGTGAATGCAAGTGCTACCGGCATTTATAAACCTTCGTTGTCACTTCCAATGACTGAAGATGAAGATGTATTAGGAACTGATTTTCTATCTGAAGTCGTTTCTCAATGGGAAAAGATCTTTTTTGATTTTCAACTGCCGGATACCCGCCAGATCACTTTGCGAACTTCGGTTGTTCTTGGAAAAGATGGAGGTGCTTTGAGTCCGTTAGTATTGTTGACCCGTTTTGGACTGGGAGGAAAACAGGCTGAAGGAACGCAAATGTTCAGTTGGATACATCAGGAGGATTATTTCCGGATATTATTATTCCTGATGAAAAACACAGATGAACGGGGAATCTTCAATTGTACAGCTCCACAACCGGTTTCCAACAAGGAATTTATGCTTTCACTTCAACAATCGCTTCATGTTCCTTTTGGAATTCAGGCTCCGAGATTTGTTATTGAGTTTGCTGCAAAATTTATCGGAACCGAACCGGAATTGATTTTAAACAGTTCGTATGTTATTCCTAGACGATTATTGAAAATTGGCTATCAATTCCGATTCCCAATGATTGATAAAGCATTATCGGATTTACTGAGTTAATTACCAGTCTATTTCTGATTTTCCGTGCTCTTTTAGATAGTTGTTTGCCAATGAAAAATGGTTGTTGCCGATAAAACCGCGATAGGCGGATAGGGGAGAGGGATGAACCGATTTTAAAACCAAATGACGGTTGGAATCAATAAAAGCACCCTTTTGTTGAGCATACGATCCCCAGAGCATAAATACCAGACTTTCTTTTTCTGTAGCCAATTTCCGGATGGCTGCATCGGTAAATGTTTCCCACCCCTTTCCCTGATGAGAACCGGCCATGTGAGCCTGAACGGTGAGGGTGGCATTCAATAGCAACACACCCTGTTGTGCCCAGCGTGTCAAATTACCACTTGCGGGACTTTTTTTACCGAGATCGCGTTCAATTTCTTTGAAAATGTTAAGCAAAGAAGGTGGAAAAGCCACACCATCATTCACCGAAAAACACAATCCATGTGCCTGTCCATCGCCATGATAAGGATCCTGTCCGATAATCACTACTTTTACCTGATCGAAGGGACATTGATCGAATGCGTTGAAAATTAGCGAAGCGGGTGGAAAGGTCAACTTTGTTTTATATTCATTTCGCACAAAACTGGTTAGCCCGGCAAAGTATTCTTTGTCGAATTCAGCATTCAAAGCCAGTTTCCACGAAGTTTCAATTTTTACATCCATAATTTGCAAATTAAACGAATTAAAACGAATTTCACGAATTACTATTGTGTACCAAATAACTATCAATAATGCGACGCATCAATCGCTTCTTTCAATTGTTTCATTGCCTGCACTAAAATACTTCTTGGACAAGCCACATTTAACCGTAAATGATATTCGCCTCCGGGACCAAAAACGGTTCCTTTGTTCAATCCTAATCCGGCTTTTTGAGCAAAAAAATTGAATAAGTCATCGGTCTCCATGCCTAATTCTTTGCAATCGAGCCACATCAGGAACGATGCTTCAGGAATCATGGGTTTAATCTGAGGAATGTTGTTTTTCAGAAAATTATTTAAATAGTTTATATTACCCAAAACATAATCAAGCATTTGTGTCCGCCATTCTTCCCCGTTTTCGTAAGCTGCAACAGTAGCAGCATAAGCCAGAACATTGCCACCACCCATTTCGGATGCTTCCAAAAATTCAACAAATTTTTCCCTCAGACCTGCATTGGGTATGATATACGATGAACTGATCAGCCCCGGCATATTGAATACCTTACTTGGTGCCATAAAGGTAACGGAACTCTGAGCAGCCGAGTCAGAAACGGTTGCATAAGGTGTATGAGTTGATCCGGATAACACCATATCTGCGTGAATTTCGTCGGATATAATCAGAATATTATGCTTGCTGCAAATTTCATCAAGACGTTTTAATGTTTCTCCTGACCATACTCTGCCTCCCGGATTGTGGGGATTACACAAAATTAGCATCTTGGTTTTGGAAGTAATCTTACTTTCCAAATCTTCAAAATTCATTTCGTATTTTGCATTGACCTCGGTCAGTTGATTGTAAACCAGTTTACGATGGTTTTTTTGAATGACATGGAAAAAAGGATAATAAACCGGAGGCTGAACTATAATTTCATCACCGGGTTCGGTAAAACATTGAACTGCAAATGATAATCCCGGTACAATACCCGGTAAAAACCCAATCCATTCCCGTTTTAAATCCCAGTTGTGATGCTCTTTTATCCATTTAATAAGCAAAGGATAGAAATTCCTGGGTGTCATGCTGTAGCCCAAAATGGGATGTTCCAACCGCTGTTGAATAGCTTTCAGAATAAAATCAGGTGTACGGAAATCCATGTCGGCAACCCATAAGGGTAAAACATTGTCGGTTCCGAAAAGTGATTTGCAACGTTCTACTTTTACTGAGTCAGTATTATGACGGTCAATTAGTTCATCGAAATTATAATTCATGTTCTTAATTTAATTCAAACCTCAGAATATGGTTTTATTGTTCGTTTATTATCTGTCTTTTATTTTGAAATAACTTCCTCTATCGGTTTTCCCAGACTTGCATTCGGCATGGGAATATTTAATATCCGGGATATTGTTGGTGCGATATCGGTCGTTTGGTATGATCTTATTACTTTCTTAGCCGGAATCTGCCAACCATAAAAATACAGCGGCGTATATGAAACAATGGCGTTCGATTCTCCGACAGGATTATTTTTATCATCAACTTCAATCCAACCCGGAAGCAAGGTGAGGATAATATCGCCAATGCTTTTTTTATTGGAAGAATTTTGAATCCGTTCAAGTATGCTGTTGCCATTCCGTCCCATATTCAATACCTGAGAAGAAGGAAAAGCATCCTGAATACCTTCGAATTCGAGCATAAACTGGGCAATATTTTGTTGCATTTCGTGGAAGTTGATTTTCTTCTCTTCGATTTTCTTTTTATTCAGATAGATATTTTTTGCATAATATCCGTCAATCCAGCGTTCCTGTCCATAAACTGCCATTAGATAAGTACTAAGTAAAGCCATAGATCGATTGGCATTAAAATAACCGGCAGGAATTTTGTTTTCTCCCAATTCGGCCGGCGAATGTACACCGGTCTGATTCCCAAACATAAAAACCAGGGTCTTATTTAAACCGATTTTCACATCAATTTTTTGAAGTAAGTTTTGGATGTCTTTGTCTAATCGCAAATACATATCTTCTTTTTCGGCTGATTGCAAAGCCGATGTTTTTTCGAAAGGTGTGTGAACCGTGAATTGTAACATCATCATATCGGGATATTTATCTGTTCCCAATTGTTCTTCCGTAATAATTTTTAATGCTAAATCGGCCACCAGAGAATTCGCTGAAGGGGTGGTTTTGAGGATCGTTTCCGGTAAGTTTTTAGATTTCAGGCTTCTTGGATCGTAAAGAAAACCAAATCGTTTGTCCTCTCTGTTTGGAGCCGAAGAATAAGTATTGATGGCATAAAGCGGACCCCAGGTGCGGGCGGTGTAATTTTGAAATACTCCGTTTACATTCATATCATCAGCCCAATGTGATAAGCCATCGGTATAGTAACCGGTGGTAACCCATTTTAACTGTTCATCATCAATCCATGCTACACTATTTGCAGTATGTCCACCCAGCATTATGGCATCTGTTGCATTGATGGCCACGGCATAACTTTTTGATTTATTCGGATAGGCCAGCATCAATTCGTCCATTATGGTGCTCGAAAGCATATTGTGAGCCGAAACAGTCCGTTTTGTTCCAATACCAACCTGGTTATCGTCCTCAATAATGGGCACCACGCTTCTGGAATCACGATCGTAATAATTGTTGCCGGCAATTCCGTTGAAATAGGGAATGGAGCCGGTCATTACATTGGCAATGTCCGATGCATCTCCGGCTGAAATAATATCATAATGAACATTTTCACAATTACTCCCTTCTCCGATAATTTTTTTGAAACCATTTGGGTCGAAATAATTCCATAATAAATCAATGTGTTTTTGCTGTAAGCCATCCATCATGATTCCAATAACCAATCGGGGTCTTTCGGTATCAGCCGGTTGGGAATACAGGCTAATACAATAAACTGAAAATGTGATTGTAAGAAAAATATTGCGAAGTTTAAATTTCATTTTTTATGAGAGTTTCAAAAGCAGTTTTCCAATTAAAAACCGACTAAATAAAGTCTATGCCGATATTGAACTGTAAATTATAAATTGTAAATAGGTAAATTGTAAATTAAAGAATTCCTTTGGTGCTGGGCAATTCATATTGGTAAATATCCCGCTTGACAGCCATTTTAATCGATTTCGCCAAAGCTTTAAATATGCCTTCGATTTTATGATGCTCGTTGTAACCTTGAGCTTTGATATTCAAATTCATTTTTGCGGCATCGCTGAAGGATTTAAAGAAATGAAAAATCATTTCTGTGGGCAGATCTCCAATATATTCACGTTTAAACTCGGCATCAAAGACCAGCCACGAACGACCTCCAAAATCGAGTGCAACCGAGCACAAACAATCGTCCATAGGCAAACTGAATCCGTAACGTTCAATTCCCCGTTTATTTCCCAGTGCTTTTCCAAAAGCTTCACCAAGGGCAATGGCAGTATCTTCAATGGTATGATGTTCATCCACTTCCAAATCTCCATTTACCAGAATTGTCAGATCGGAACCGGAATGTTTACCGATTTGTTCCAACATGTGATCATAGAATTTTAATCCCGTGTTGATGTTGCACTTTCCTGAACCATCCAGATTCAATTCAATTAATATATCTGTTTCTTTGGTTGTTCGTTTTACGGTTGCTGTTCTTTCGCCTGCAAAAAGGAACTCTGTAATCCTGTCCCAACTCATGGTTTGCAGGGCACAAAATTCAGTCAATCCCTTTTCGTTTAAAATACTTGTATCATCGCTGATATAAATGGCTTTACAACCTAAATTTTTTGCTAATTCCACATCGGTATATCTGTCACCAATAACAAACGAACCCGCTAAATCATAGTATTCCGAAAAATATTCGGTTAGCAGAGCAGTTCCGGGTTTTCTGGTTGCTAAATGATCTTCGGGAAAAGATTTGTCAATGAATATCTTATCAAATTGAATATCTTCATTTGCCAGAGTTTGTAAGAATTTGGCCTGAACATTCTCAAAATTTTCCTGCGGATAAACCGGGGTGCCGAGTCCATCCTGATTGGTTACCATCGCCCATTCAAAATCGAGTTTATGACGAATGAAGTGCAGGTTGCGTAATACGGAAGGTAAGAACTCAATCTGATCTACCCGGTCCACCTGAAAGGTTACCGGAGGTTCAACGATAATTGTTCCATCGCGGTCGATAAAAAGTACTTTCTTTTTTATATTGCTGTTTTCTATATTCGTCATAAGTTTAATGATGATTAGATTGGGGTAAATTCTCTGTTTGGTCCGGCAGTCATGATAAACTGACTACAAAAATAGCCATTTTTTATTTGATGAGAAAATGAATTGACTCGATGCTTACTTTTATTCGGAATATCAAAACATAAGTTGAAGTATTCTGGTTTTTTTGATTTTAATTCAGTAATTTTGAATTTATTAGAATGGAGATGTTTCAGTTGGTTTATAAATTTAATAATTAATTAAAAATGGAGTGGCTAAATTCACTATTAACTGATGAGAGTGTGGCTCATATCGTTTTGCTGTATGCATTTGTGATTTCAATTGGAGTCATGCTTGGAAAAATAAAGATATTCGGGATTTCTTTGGGAGTAACTTTTGTGTTATTCGCCGGACTGTTCGTCGGACATTTTGGATTTTCGGTAAATCTCGAAGTTTTACATTTTATCAGGGAGTTCGGTCTGATCTTATTTGTTTTTACTATTGGAATGCAGGTTGGACCCGGTTTTTTTTCGTCTTTTAAAAAAGGAGGAATGCAACAGAATATGCTGGCAGCATTAATCGTTTTTTTAGGGGTAGGAGTGGCCATTATCTTGTATTACATTTTAGCCGGACGTGTTCCTATGGCCATGATGGTTGGTATTCTTTCGGGAGCTGTAACGAATACACCCGGACTTGGAGCAGCACAGGAAGCCTTAAGGCAGTTGCGCGAAGCCGGAGAAATTGTTGAAATACCTCAAATAGCTTTAGGTTATGCAGTAGCTTATCCTCTTGCTGTAGTTGGTATAATTACTGCACTGATTCTGATTCGGGTTATTTTCAAAGTAAGTTTCGATAAAGAAACGGAAAAATTAAATACCAACAGTGAAACACTTTCGGAAAAGCCAGAGATACTTACCCTGCGTTTTCAAAACAAACTGGTTGAAGGCCG
Organism: Paludibacter sp.; assembly: GCA_028748945.1. GTDB lineage: Bacteria > Bacteroidota > Bacteroidia > Bacteroidales > Paludibacteraceae > Paludibacter. The sequence continues at coordinate 1,499 of JAQTOL010000120.1, read as the reverse complement.
TAAACTGCGGGATATAAAGCATTTAATTGGTCGTAATTTCGTTGTTTCACGGTTGAAACGCGTTGATGAGTTTCTGATTCCTCAGGGTGATACAGTTCTTTTGAAAGATGATATATTATTGGTGGTTACAACCACCAGAGATGTTGAAGCCATCACTGCATTTATAGGTGAACCAACCAAACTTGACTGGAAAGAATCAGAGACACAGTTAGTTTCTCGTCGGATTATTATCACACAATCAAAAATAAATGGTAAAACTATTGGCTCTTTGGGCTTACGTAATACAATTGGTGTGAATATCACCCGTGTTAACCGTTCGGGAATTGACTTACTCGGGACCAGCAATTTAGTGTTGCAGGTCGGCGACCGGGTAATGGTCGTTGGTGAATTAGCTGCAATTGAACGTGTTGAACTCATTCTTGGCAATACCTTGAAAAGATTGAATGAACCTCATTTAATTACCATTTTCGTTGGAATCTTTTTGGGAATTTTATTTGGCAGTATTCCGTTTTACTTTCCGGGAATGCCAATGCCTGTAAAATTAGGATTAGCAGGTGGACCACTTATTGTGGCTATTCTCATTTCGCGCTTTGGTTATAAAATAAAACTGATTACCTATACCACACAAAGTGCTAATTATATGTTACGCGAAATCGGAATTGCTTTGTTCCTTGCAAGTGTTGGTATCGCTTCCGGTGGAAAATTTGTAGAAACAGTTGTATCGAGTAATGGATTGCTTTGGATAGCTTGTGGCTTTTTAATAACAATTATACCTTTGTTGATTGTAGGTGTTATTGGCCGTAAATTTTTGAATTTGAATTATTTCACTTTGATGGGTATTTTGGCAGGAAGTACAACTGATCCTCCCGCTCTGGCTTATGCCAATGCAGTTTCAGGAAACGATGAACCCTCAGTGGCTTATTCTACGGTATATCCCATGACTATGTTTTTGCGAGTAATTCTGGCTCAGATACTCATTCTTGCATTCGTCTGATATTATTTTGTATATGAATAAAGCTAGTTCATATGTACCGACCGTCAGTATGATTTTATTTGTCGCGATGACTGTTCGTTCAATTTTCTAGTCTGGATTTTGCAAAATCTAACACACCCTGAAGGTGTTGAGCCATTATTTTACCGGCTAGTTCGCTGTCACCATTTTTTATATATTCCAGCATTTTTGCGTGTTCTTCCAGGTTGGCTTTGTTTGGGCCGCAAATACGATCTTTTTGATAAATCTGCATAATATCAGGAATCACTATCATCAACATAGCCTTAAAAACGGGATTATGACTAACTTCAGCTATGGTACGGTGAAAAGCAAAATCATGACTGACACGATCGGGTGTGTTGAAGTATTTTATATAGTTTTTATGGGCTTTTTCAAGCATTTTAATGTCATCTTTAGTTCTTCTTTCAGCGCAAAGTTGTATGGCTTTAACTTCCAAAAGTACACGTGTTTCAACCAGTGAATAAAAATCATATGACTGCAGATTTAG
>JAQTOL010000119.1 GCA_028748945.1 Paludibacter sp. | reverse complement strand
CAACGACTTACAGAAAAGCTTAATGATACAAATTTGTGATTTAAGTGTGTCCACCCTTTTTCTGTTTAAAGAACAGAGTCACCCGGGGCGTTGTGTGCTAGCTTATAAAGACCATGTAAATGAGCTTTTTGAGCTTTCAGAAACAGACAGGAATGCCTATATGGCTGATGTTTGTCGGGTTGCCTCGGCTATGCAAAAAGCCTTATCTCCGACAAAAATAAACTATGGCGCTTATTCCGATAAATTGGGACACCTTCATTTTCATCTGGTTCCAAAATACAAAGACGAATTTGAATTTGGAGGCACCTTTGAAATGAATCCTCAAAAAATTTACCTGAGTGATACCGGATATGCCGAAATCATTGAAAAAATTGCAAGTTGCTTATAAAAAACACAGAAGCTTAAAAAATAAAAGCTTAAATTTGTGACATAAAATTTATAACAAAAAATAAATCATCAATTGTAAATCGTAAATTGTAAATCGTAAATTGTAAATCGTAAATTGTAAATTATAAATTATAAATTGTAAATCGTAAATTGGATAATCTCATGACCTTACCCGATGCCTTTGTTCAACGTACAAAAGCCATTCTAAAAGATGAATATCAGGCATTGCAGGATGCGTTTGAAATCCCTGCTCCCACCAGCATACGGGTAAATGACAAGATCGATTATCATCCCTCGGACGAACAGGTAGCCTGGTGCGAACAGGGATTCTATCTGAAAGAACGGCCGCTTTTTACCGCTGATCCGCTTTTTCATGGCGGAATATATTATGTACAGGAAGCCAGTTCCATGTTTCTGTATCAGGCCGTCAAACAACATTTCAGCAAGGCACATACTGTACTTGACCTTTGTGCAGCACCGGGTGGAAAATCCACGTTGTTGAGTCAGGCTTTGCCTGAAAGCAGTCTGTTGGTAAGCAACGAAATTAACCGGTCACGGGCCTATATTCTGGCAGAAAATATTATTAAATGGGGAAATCCAAACGTGGTGGTAACCAATAACGAAGCAAAGGATTTTTCATCTCTTCCCGGTTTTTTCGATGCGGTTGTGATTGATGCTCCCTGTTCCGGTGAAGGGATGTTCAGAAAAGATCCGGATGCCATCAATGAATGGTCGGAATACAATGTAACTCTATGTGCTCAACGTCAACGGGATATTCTTTCATCCGTATGGGATACCCTTAAAACGGATGGTATTTTGGTTTACAGTACCTGTACTTTTAACCGCGAAGAAAATGAAGACAATGTAAGCTGGATTTGTAATGAACTGGGTGCCGAACTATTAAACCTTGACTTACAGGGAAATCAGGATATAACCGTCAGCGGTTTCGGTTACCGGTTTTATCCGCACAAAACCCTTGGTGAAGGTTTCTTCTTATCCGTACTTCGAAAAACTTCCCTTTCGGACAGAAAATTGAAAAATCATCGGGAAAATAAGAAAACAGGGAAAACAACCAATAAAACCGACATTCAATCGTTAAGTTTACTGGAACCCGAACGTTGGATTCTTTTGCCCGAAAACAATCTGATAAAGGCATACGATAAAGGGAGACTGGAAGATTTTTTATTATTAAACAAATCGTTGAACTGCATGCATTCAGGAATATTAGCCGGCGAAATTAAAGGGTCGGACTTTATACCTTCAACCTGCATGGCACTTTCTAAAAAATTAAACAGAGAAAGTGTTGAAAATATAGATGTTGATTACCGTACCGCTATTTCATTTCTAAAAAAAGAAGCTATTCAGCTTCCTGAAACAAGCCGGGGGTATAAATTAATTTCGTATAAAAATCAACCTTTGGGTTGGGTCAAAAATGTAGGAAACCGATGCAATAATTTATATCCGCAGGAATGGAGAATTCGGATGAAGATTTAGACCCCCTGACCCCTTAAAGGGGGGAATAGAGGGATAAGTAATGAATTATAGATAAGTTTTGAGTTTCGTGTTTTGAGTTGTTTGATTTTTCACTTCAGACAATCTAGTCTTGATTCTTGGCTCTTGATTCTTGGCTCTTGATTCTTAGCTCTTGGCTCTTGACTCTTGGCTCTTAAATAGTAAATAGTAAATGATTAAATGGTAAATGATTAAATGAAAATACTTTTTCTTGGAACCGGGACTTCGACCGGAATCCCGCAAATCGGATGCAGATGCAAGGTTTGCAGGTCGACGGATAAAAAAGATAATCGCTTACGGGCATCGGTTCTGATAACCGAAGGTACTACACAGATATTAATTGATTGTGGCCCCGATCTCCGTCAACAACTTCTGACCTACGATGTGAATCGTTTATCTGCTATTCTGCTGACACACGAACATTATGATCATGTAGGTGGACTCGACGATGTCCGGCCGCTGGGTGAAGCACAACTGTATGCCGAGAAAAAAGTATTGAATGTAATTCAACGGAATATGCCCTATTGTTTTGGAGAAAATACTTATCCGGGCGTTCCGAGAATTCATCTGCATCAGATTGACGAAAAAGAATTTCAGATTGAAAATATAAAAGTGCAACCCATACGGGTCATGCACGCAAAATTACCGATTCTGGGCTACAGATTTGGGAATATTGCTTACCTGACCGATGTGAAAACCATAGAAGATAAAGCCATTGAACAACTTCAAAATCTGGATGTGCTGGTGTTGAATGCCTTGAGGATAAACGAACATATTTCCCATTTATCCCTAAAAGAAGCAATCGGAATCGCAAAAAAAATCGGGGCACGTGAAACTTATTTCACGCATATGAGTCATGATATGGGTTTGCACGATGAAGTCAATCAAATTTTACCGGATCATATTCAGTTAGCTTACGATGGTCTTAAAATTTAATTCACAATTTATAATACATAATTAATCTATTGTACTATTTTTGTAGTGTAATAGAAAAACAAAATCATTATCATTATAAGGTTTCAATCGAAGTTCCTTCGAAAATTTAATCAGCACACGTCCTATTATGAAAACATACAAACTAAAAATCATAACACTGGCTTTTGGAGCTGTTTTCCTCTCATCCTGCACCAGCCTGTTGTTTACCAGTCTGGATGTTTTACGTCCGGCAAAAACAGCTTTTGCAGCAGAAGCAACTAATTTGCTTTTGCTAAACAACACTGTGACCCAACCACCGGAATTAGGACATAAGACCCAACTACTCAACGAAAGAACCAAGTATGTTTTGTTATCCTCCGATAGTCTCCCGATTTTTTGTCTGGCTGCTTTAAAACAAGAGTTGGAAGGAAAGGATTTCTTTTCGTCCGTTAATTTATTACCCGATTCAAAGAATACAAACACTGACTTTAGTGTCATTAACCGGTTGGAACATGACTCAGTGAAAAGCCTTTGCAATTCCACGCAATCCAATGTCATTTTATCGCTCGACCAGATCAAAGTGAATGATGATTTATCTGAATTTTTCATTCCTGAAAACGGCAGCTATTTAGCAACCCTGGAATTGCGGTTCGAGACCCATTGGAGCATCAATTACCCAAACAGTCCAAAAATCAACACCGTTCAATTTAAAGACACGCTCTATTGGGAATCGGAATCATATAACAGACATAAAGCCGTTTCGGATCTTCCCAAAAGACAGGATGCTTTGATTGATGGGGCCTTGTATGTAGGTCAGCATTCCATAAACCGGTTTGTTCCTCATTGGGAAAAAGTGGATCGTTATTTTTTTAATCCCCGAAATCGTCTAATGAGACAAGGGATGGATTCCGTTTATGTAAAAAACTGGAATAGTGCTATTAATTATTGGGAAAAGGCAAAAGAAACCAGTCACAGTACATGGATTGAAGCTCAGGCGGAAAACAATATTGCTATAGCATACGAAATAATCGGAGATATTGACAAGGCACTTCAATACGCAACACTTTCTTTTAAATCCTTTGGATTACTTGAATTTACCAATTCCGAAACACTGAATCGCATGTCGGAATATGTGGGAGACCTGACTATACGTAAAAATGAAATTGCGATACTGAAAAAACAACTGGATGAGAAGTAGTTATCCTTTAGAATTACATTTCTACCAGTCGGTTACCCGATAAGTAGAAGAGAGAGCACAAGAACAGATACTCATAAAAACTTATATACTATGTTGACAGCAAGCGACAAAGCCAATTTACATAAACGCGGAATTTCTATCCGGCAGATAGAGGAACAGCTAAAATCATTCGTAGTTGGATTTCCCTACCTGGAAATCCGAAGTGCTGCTGAACCCGGAAAAGGAATTGTTCAGGTTGCCGAAGAAGAAATACCGGTTTGGTTAAACCATTGGGATGAGTATTTGCAAACAGAAGCAAGTATCCTGAAATTTGTTCCGGCTTCAGGAGCAGCCAGTCGCATGTTTAAAGATCTTTTTGAGTTTCTGGAAAATAAGCATGACAATCCGGGAAATGCATTCGAAAAAAAATTCTTCAACGAAATTGAAAAATTTGCTTTTTACGACGATTTGAACAAGGTTTGTATCCATAACAACGGCAAAACCATAAACGAACTCCTGGAATCGGGTCAATTCAAAATTATAGTTGAAAATTTACTGACTGACAAAGGATTAAACTACAGTTCTCTTCCAAAAGGATTGCTTAAGTTCCACTCCTACCCAACCGAAAAACGTACACCGCTTCAGGAACATCTGGTTGAAGGAGCTCTGTATGCCAGCAATTCATCCGGAAATACAAAGATTCACTTTACTGTTTCGAAAGAACATCGCCACCTTTTTGAAAAACAGTTGAATGAAACGAAAAAAGAATACGAAAAAAAATTGGGAGTATCATATGATGTGAGTTTCTCGGAACAAAAACCGTCTACCGATACACTGGCAGCCGACAGTAATAACGAACCTTTTCGTGAAAATGGAGAATTACTTTTCCGACCCGGCGGACATGGTGCACTGATCGAAAACCTCAATGACCTGGATGGAGATATCATATTCATTAAGAATATTGACAATGTAGTACCTGATTCAAAGAAGAATGTGACGGTTACGTATAAAAAAGTTATTGCCGGAATATTGGTAAATATCCAGAAACAATGTTTTTCGTATTTACATGAACTGGAAAACGAATCGATTTCGCAGGCTAAACTAGTCGTGATTGCCCGGTTCTGCGAAGCCCGGTTGAATAATTTTCATCCGAACTTGCAAAGCTTATCCCCTATCGATCTTCGTAACTATTTGATTGGCAAATTAAATCGTCCGATTAGGGTTTGCGGCATGGTAAAAAATGTGGGTGAACCAGGCGGTGGTCCTTTTCTTACGGTAAATGAAGATGGAACAGTATCACCACAAATTTTGGAAAGTTCTCAGATAGATATGAATAATCCTTCCGATAAAGAAAAAATGCAGCAGTCGACACACTTTAATCCGGTTGATCTGGTGTGTGCTGTAAAAAACTATAAAGGCGAAAAGTTCGATTTATTGAAACAGGTGGATAAAAAAACCGGTTTTATTTCGTTAAAATCCAAGAGTGGAAAAGAATTGAAAGCATTGGAACTTCCCGGACTTTGGAACGGAGCCATGAGCGACTGGAACAGTATTTTTGTTGAAGTGCCCATCGAAACATTTAATCCGGTAAAAACCGTGAATGATTTACTGCGCCCCGAACACCAGTAATAGTTGGTAGTTGGTAGTTTATAGTATATAGTTATAAAAAAGTCGTTTTTAATTTGCTATCGATTATTAACCTCAATGGATTATTCTAAAGTAAAAACTTGTTTCCCAAATAAAACGGTTTCGTTTTATTCTTGGCGCCTTTTATTAAATTAATATATACATGATACTTATATTTTTGAATAACTTTGTGTCTTTGCGTTTAATTTTCTTCATTTCTTGTTTTCAACAAACATAGAAATAGCACTTTTAAAACGACCAATGAACAACTAACAACTATAAACTATTTAATCTCTTCCGCTTTAATTACCCGAATATCTTCAACCGGTCTGTCATACGGACCGGTTTTTGTTTTGGAAATTTTATCGACTACATCCAATCCCTCAACAACTTCGCCAAAAACAGTATATGCACCATCCAAATGGGGTGTTCCTCCAATGGTTCGGTAATCATTGCGCTGTTGTGCGGTAAATTTATAGCTTGAATCTTTTTCAATCCGGATATTCACTTCCGCCAGAATGGAATCACGTAATGCATCCAGTTTTGTTTGACTTCGTTCCAGTTTATATTGGTTTAGCTCAACTTGTTTCGTATTTAAAATTTCAGTAAACAATTTGTCTTTCAATTTTTGTTCATTTTTCATTTCCAGATTATTTAATTCTTCATCTGAAAAGGGACGTCCCTGAACAATATAAAACTGACAACCCGAAGAAGCCTTCAAAGGATTCGTATCGTCACCCTGACGGGCCGATGCTAGTGCTCCACGCTTATGATAGTATTGAGGATAGATAAATTCGGCAGGAACAGTATAGCCTACATCACCGGAACCTAACATGGCACCCGGTTTGGCTTTTTTAGAATCAGGGTCACCGGCCTGGATCATGAAATCTGCTATCACCCGGTGAAATAAAACTCCATTGTAGAAACCTTCATTTACCAGTTTCAAAAAATTGGCCCGGTGTTTGGCTGTCTCTGGATAAAGTTTTACAACAATATCTCCGTAAGTTGTTTCCAACCTGACTTTTGTGGCAGATTCTTTTTTTTCTGCACAAGACTCTGAAATAATAAATACAGAAACTAAGATTATAAATATACTTTTTTTCATGATTTTGTAAACTGTATGAAGCTTATAAATTAACAGGATATATCGACACAAAAATACAAAAAATTGCACGACAAAGAAAAGTTTTTTAAATGAATAGCCTGAATAAGATTCATAGTTAATGATAATTTCATATATTTGTGCTACAAAATTTAAAATATATCAATTTAATAGTCGGTGGTGAGGTGATTCTCCAAATCATTCGAACCTGTTTTGTTCTAAACTATGTAAATCACTTTTTTCAACATTATAAATAACTAACTTATGTACGAAGCTTTACAACAACTGGACCCGATTCGTATCAATTTTTCAGCATCGGGTATGCATGTGATTAATATTGTTCTTGGATTTATCATGTTTGGGGTTGCCTTAGGTATAAAACCCGGTCATTTTAAAGATTTAATAAAAGAACCCAAATCAACATTGGTGGGATTGGCTTCACAGGTTATTGCTCTTCCATTAATGACTTTTTTATTGGTTTTGGCCTTAAGTAATTTTATAACGCCTACAGTAGCCATGGGAATGATTTTAGTCGCTTCCTGTCCCGGGGGCAATATTTCCAATTTTATGACTTCCTACTCAAAAGGGAATACCGAGTTATCAATCGGATTAACAGCCAGTACTACTTTGTTTGCCACCATTACAACACCTTTAAACTTTGCATTCTGGGGTGGTTTGTACATGAAATTTATCAGCACCCGCGCTGGACAATATCTCCAGCCATTAGAAATTGACAATGCTCAAATGTTCGAAACTGTATTTATTCTCCTGGGAGTTCCTTTGATTTTGGGTATTCTTTTTGCCAGATACTTTCCGAAAATTACCGAAAAATTAAAAAAACCGATACAATACCTGTCCATTTTATTTTTTATTGCCATGGTGGTATTGGCATTTATGAACAACCTGGATCTGTTTTTGAAATACATCTATTATATTTTCTTTATTGTTCTCATTCATAATTTTCTGGCTTTTGCGACAGGATTCTCAATGGGAAGTATTTTTAAGGTTTCAAATCAGGACAGACGAACAATTACGATTGAAACAGGCATTCAAAATTCAGGATTGGGCTTAGTATTACTTTTTAATACTAAAATTTTTCCTCACGATATGGCGCTGGGAGGAATGCTCTTTATTACTGCATGGTGGGGAATCTGGCATATTATTTCAGGATTAAGCATTGCCACTTATTGGTCGAGAAGACCGCTTGTGCATGAAAAGGAAAAATGATGAACCAAATGCAACAAGTTTTTTCACTTTATTTGAATACAATATTTTTCACCAACCCGAATCACTTGATATCACCTTTTGAAATTGATGGGTTAATTGCATTATTGAATCATGTCCGATAAAAACAACTATCCGTTTATTGTCAGGTTATTAAAAAAGTACGTAATCTTCACTTTCAAACGCTTTTACAGTGAATACATTGTGGTGGGTCGTGAAAACATACCGACCGATTGTCCGGTTATATTAGCACCCACTCATTTGAATGCGCTGATGGATGCGTTGGCGGTTCATTCCATTTCACCTGAAAATCAAACGGTCACGTTTTTAGCACGATCTGATATTTTTAAGAACAAGATTGTTGCCTGGTTTCTGACCGGAATTAAAATTATGCCGGCCTTTCGCATGCGTGATGGCATGGAAAATCTGGGAAAAAACAATGATATCTTCGAACGCTGTGTTGAGGTCCTGCACAATAACAATGCAATAGGTATCATGCCCGAAGGGAATCAGGGAGAACAA
>JAQTOL010000118.1 GCA_028748945.1 Paludibacter sp. | reverse complement strand
CTTTCAGTCTTAGTTTCTGAAAAGTGATACGTGTGACTTCGGCCGTAACAAGGGGATGTCCATCCCGGTCACCACCCACCCAATTACCAAAAGTGATTTTAGGGAAATGGGCTGCTTCCCGGATTAACTGCGGGTCAAATCCGACTTCCTCCCAGGCCTGGATAAGATGCCGGTCATGATGTTTTATTACATCAGGGAAAACCTGCGTCAGATAGTGGGTGATATTATCGAGTTCGGAACCAACACCGGGTTTCTCCGTATATACATCCGAAATCCGCCAAATACGGTGTAAAGCAATTTTAATATTGTTTCGTATTTCGTTTTGCTCCATTTTGCTGTACATCTTGTTTTCCTTATTCACAACCAGTAAATAAAGATTACGCAAATGTTCGAGCATCACCGTTCTTTTGGCCTCGGTAGGATGGGCCGTTAATACCGGTTCTACGTGGATATGGGGCAGAGTGCTAAGTATTTCTTCGGGTGTGAATCCCTTGTCTTTCAACAGATGTAAATTTTGTGACCACAAACCGTTAATCCCCGCCAACGAAAACTCATCTTCTCTTTTGCGTCGGTTTTGTACTGCTCCATTTACTTCAGCTATATTAAGTAATTGAAAACAGGTGGAATATAGCTGAAGATGTTTCCCGGTATATGTTTTGGTTTTAAAATCTAACGAGGGATTAATCCATGGTATATCTTTAGCGAGCTCCGATTCACCGGATTCAATGAGCACTTCTCTTAAACAAATTAAAAGAAATTCGAGATCATCGTACGGTTTTGCCAGCTTGTCCTTAACTAATTCTAATGTGTTCATGTTTTTATTGGTAAGAACAAAACAATAATTCGATTGTTTACAGCACTTCGAAAACTTTTTATTTCATTCGATTAACGGACTCATTTCAAGGCTCAACTGCCAGCCTACGTTAATAACTGCTGACTGGGTCTTCGACCGCTGTCGGAGTTGATAAATAAAAAATATACTTTTTTTTGGAATGAATTTAATACTTAAAACCGTTTGATGTTTTAAATTTATTTCCGGAGATTAACAAGATGTGTTATTTGAAATCTACATTTTGTATTATAACCTCCTTGTCACTCCGAATGTAGGTACACTTTCATGTTTATAACGGTTTATGGCTGTCACCACAAAACAGTAGTTTCCTCTTAATTTGTGATTGAGTTCGCGCAGGTTGAGACAATTTTCGGTTGTGCGAACCAATATATTGGCCGGATCGTTCAAATCGCTCACTTTTTTACCCTTGAAAGCATAAACCACGTAATAGGCAATTTGACAACCACCTTCTTCTTGCACTTCATCCCAAAGTAAATATGCATCCGATCTGTCTTTTACAATTCGGATATTTTGTGGTTGAGCCGATGGTTCACCCTGTATATTCCTGTTAACGGGACAAATAGCCGGGTATTTATATAAATTACTTTGCAAACTGTCGTTCAGCCCTTGTTTGTTTTTTAGAAATCCTTTTGCACTAAAATAGACTGCTCCATCAATTTGAGGATACAATTTATTGACATTCAGTTGACGAATCAATTCATTCCCATTCCGCCAGGCAGCATTTGCATCGGACGAACCCAATTGGGAAGCATAGAGACCAATATATAAATTCTTTCCGTACGAATTTTCACTCCACCATTTGGCCAATACACTGTAATCGGCTACTTTTTTCCCGATTTCCCAATATAGTTGTGGAACCACATAGTCGATAGATCCTTCTTTCAGCCATTTCAGAATATCAGCATAAAGGTCATCGTAATTTTGTACTCCGGCACGCGTTGCCGAGCCTTTTGAATCGACATTGTCGTTGCGCCAAACTCCAAAAGGCGAGATGCCGAATTCTACCCAGGGTTTAATACTTTTGATGGTTTTTTGTAATTCTTCAATCACCATATTCACGTTGTTACGGCGCCAGTCGTCTTTTTGATCAGAACCAAATCCACGAGGGTTTTTCCGGAAAGTGGCTTCATCGGGAAATTCTTCACCGGCAACACGATATGGATAAAAATAATCATCGAAATGGATGCCATCAATATCGTAACGTTCCACCACATCTTCCACCACACTATTCAGGAACTCACGGGTTTCATCCAGACCCGGTTCGAAATAATACTTACCGCCATATTTTACATATAAATTTTTATTTTTGTAATATAAATTGTTTTTACTCAATATATTCAGGTTGTCGGAGTTCGTCACCCGGTAAGGATTTAACCAAACATGTACTTCAATACAACGTTGGTGTGCTTCATTGATTATAAACTGTAGTGGGTCGTAATAGGGATCTGGTCTCTGACCCTGCTTTCCTGTCAGCCAATTCGACCAGGGTTCGAGTGAAGATGGATAAATTGCATCGGCTGTCGGACGAATCTGAACTACTATGGCGTTGATATTATTCTGAACCAATTTATCCAACATTGTTCTCATTTCATCGCGTTGAGCCTTTGATGTGAAATTTTGTTTGCTCGGCCAATCGATATTTGCTACGGTAGCAATCCAAACGGCACGCATCTCGCGTTTTTTTTGTTCAGCTGACAGATTGGAAAGAAAAAATACGAATGAAAGAAGAAGAATGATTGTTTTTTTCATAAGAAACAGAATTATAGAAATAAATGGTTTTAATAATTACAAAGGAAATTTTAGTTCGGGATTTATTTTGGCTGTAGTGCATTTATCCACCAAATAGACAATAGACATATATGGTATTCCACTATGCGTATTGAGCCCTATTTCACAGGTACGGCTGTTGCTGTAACCTTCTGTGGCATGCGCTTTTTTTATTTGAGGTTTGAGTTTACGCAAACCGTGTTCATTTAGTTCGGGAAGAGTAAATCCTTTATCACCGGCAAAACCGCAACAACCGACTTCAGCGGGTACAAGAACATTGTTACTGCACAATTGTGCAATTTTTACCAGTGTCGGCTGTAAATTCATTTTAATGGTGGAGCAGGTGGCATGCACTGTAATGGAATCATTTGTAGGATGAAAGTCAAGTTTGTCGAGTAGAAATTCATTAATAAACTCCACAGGCTCATAAAGTTTCAGGTAGTCCATTTTATGACGCATGCGTAGCAGGCAAGGACTTTGATCGCACAATATCGGATATTTACCATCTTCAGAAACACGATACAATTCCAGTTCCAGTTCCGCCGATTTTTGATCGGCAATTTCAGGCATTCCCTTGCTCTCCCAGATGGTGCCGCAACACATTTTTTCCATCTTCTTTGGAAAAATAACTTCGTATCCGGCTTTGTTCAGGAATGATACCATTTTTTGTACTAACGGTGTCTTGTCCGGATCGTTATGACTGGTTCCCATCATTTGATTCAGACAACTTGGAAAGTAAACTACTTTCAACGGATTATCCGTTACGACCTGTTCTTTAATTTTCTTAGCCCGTTTAGGCAAGGCTGGAGTCCACAAAGGTATATTGTTTCCACTCATTAAACGCAATCCTTTTGTAAAACCACCCATGATGGTTTTTCCCATGACCGACCGCGCTGCATTAGCCGTCCAGAGTGTTACTCTGACGCCGGTTCCCAGTTTTTCGAAGTTGTCGGAAGCCCAAAGTCCAAGTTCCTGAGCCCGCTTATTGTCTTTGATATTTTCTTTCCGGAGAAAATGGATGTAATCCCCGACATTAATATCTACCGGGCAGGAAGTGGAACATAATCCATCTGCTGCACAGCTTTTTTCTCCTGCAAAACTAAAATCTTCGATCAGTGATTTAACTCTTTCAGGATTTTCATTTGTTGCCTTCAACCGTGCAATTTCACGTTGAATGACGATGCGTTGGCGTGATGAAAGTGTATAACCGTTACTCACACAATTCACTTCACAAAAACCGCATTCTATGCATTTATCTATTAATGGATGGGTGATAGGGAGGGGTTTGAAATTCTTAAGATGACATTTGGCATCGGGATTGAAAATGACACCCGGATTAAGCAGCCCGTTCGGATCAAACAGCGTTTTCACTTCCCGCATGATATCAAAGGCTTTCTGACCCCATTCTTTGCGCACAAAGGGTGCCATGTTTCGCCCGGTTCCATGTTCTGCTTTCAGCGATCCATGGTATTTATCCACCACCAGATTAATAACATCGTTCATCATTTTATCGTAACGTGCTATAGATTCTGCCGAATCGAAAGCCTGATTGATGATGAAGTGGAAATTACCCTCGAGTGCATGTCCGTATATGGCTGCATCGGTATAATCATGGCGAATCATAATATCCTGCAAATCGGCAACCGCATTCGGGATATCCTGCAGCTGAAAAGCAACATCTTCTATGATACAGGTAGTACCCGATTCACGCATACTTCCTATGCTTGGGAAAACACCGGAGCGCATGGTCCAGTAAGCAGCATACTCAGCTTCAACGGTGGTAAATTTTGTCGGATGCAAAATGTCGAATTTGGAAATCAGGGATGTAATTTCTTTAATATTCCGCTGTAACGTTTTCTCGTCATTCGATTCGGTTTTGATCAGAAGAACAGCTCCGTTTCCGGGTAATGTTTTTAAGAGAGGCAATGAATCCGCATTCTTATCTTCGACAGACCGAATGGCTTTTCTGTCAAATAATTCGACAGCAGTTACGGAACTGTCTTTTAGCTTGATTACAGCTTCGCAGGCAGTACGTGAATCGGCAAAATACAGGATTGCACTTGCTTTGTAAGGATAATCGATCACCGTTTTCATGGTGGCCTCCGCCAAAAATGCCAACGTTCCTTCAGAACCTACAATCAGATTTGTAATGATGTGGAAAGGATCGTGGAAATCGACAAAGGGATTGATGGATAAGCCGGTTACATTTTTTATACTGTATTTACGATGTATCAATTCGTTTAGTTCTTTATCCACTTTTACCCGGTCGCGAATGTCGCAGATCCGACGAATAAACGCCGGATGTGTTTGCCTGAATTCTTCTTTGCTTTTCTCGTCGCCGGTATCGAGTAAAGTTCCATCAGCAAGAATTAGTCTGGCTGAAATCAACATTTTGTAGCTGTTTTGCTTTATCCCGCAACTCATTCCGGAAGCATTGTTTTGAATAATACCTCCAACCATGGCCGATTTTATTGATGCGGGATCGGGTGGAAATTTCTTTCCGAGCGGTTTTAAAATATCATTCACCCGTTGACCGATAATTCCGGGCTGAAGCCGGATGGATTCTCCATCGGGAGCAATTTCATATTTTTCCCAATGCTTTCGGGCAATAACTAAAATCGAATCGCTGATGGCCTGTCCCGAAAGACTTGTTCCGGCTGCACGAAATGTAACCGGAAGTTTATGGCTTGTTGCAGCTTTCAGAATTTCAATTATTTCTTTTTCATTGGCCGATTGAATGACAACCTGTGGGATTAAACGATAAAACCCCGCATCGGTTCCCCATGCCAACAGACGCATATCGTCAGTGTATATACGGTTGGATGGAATATGTTTTTTTATATCTGAGAGAAATGATTTTATCATACGAATCATACGAATTACACGAATTTCAGGTATGTGCATTTTCACACTTTCAACCTAATCAACCTAATCAACTAATTACCCAATCAACCAATTTACCTGTACAAATAATACTTCTCCGACAATTTCCGGTAACTGTCCACATCTTTGTACCAATAGTCTTTAATATCGCTGAATAAATGATTCTTTGAAAACCTCAATCTGATTTGATCGCTGCCACATACTTTATCGAACATTTGGTAACGATCTTTACTGGCATTGTTGAATACGGCTTTTTCCGGATAAAGTTTATTCAGTTCCTGCATGATATAGAATTGTACTTCCGAAAGCTTTGCTTTCCTGTAATCCATAATATGAATCTCTATTCCCTGACAATTCTCGTCTTTGAATGTGGCATAAAACGGTTTAAAATATATTGGACGAAATTCCAGTCCTTCGAGTTTCAAACTATTCATTGCCCTTGCCAATTCTTCGGCTTTTATCCAGGGTGCTCCAACCATTTGAAACGGAAGCGTGTAACCAACTCCGATTGACAAATAGCCCAACTCGCCTAAAATTCCGGTAACGGGATAAAAATAGGATGAACTTTTGTTGGGAATGTGTGGCGAAGCTATAATCCACTCCAAACCGGTATCTTCCCAATTCATGTTGCGATGCCAGCCTTTCATTTTAACCACTGTCAGTTTACACTTCTTTTTCAACATATTCTCACCGTTCAACATCAAAGCTAATTCCCCGCAAGTTTGACCGTAAAGGTAGGGAATTTTAAACTGACTGACAAAAGAAATGAAAGAATCTTCAGCCAGATTTCCTTCTATCTTTTCTCCGCCGAGCGGGTTCGGACGGTCAAGAACCACAAACTCAATATTGTTTTCGGCGGCAGCTTCCATAGCCAGTCCCAGCGTACTGATAAAAGTATATGAACGGCAACCCACATCCTGAATATCATAAACCAACATATCTATGCCTTTGAGCATTTCGGGTGTTGCTTTACGGCTTTTCCCGTAAAGAGAATATACCGGAAGTCCTGTTTTCGGGTCGGATACATTGTCCACTTCATCACCGGCATGTGCATCACCCCGTACACCGTGTTCGGGTCCAAATAATGCTACCAGTTTTACGTTGGGTGCTTCATTGAGAATATCGATGGTCGCTTTCAATTTACTGTCTACGCCTGTTGGATTGGTGATCAGCCCGATGCGCTTGCCCTCCAGTAGCTTGAATTTTTGTTCCCGTAAAACTTCGATGCCCGGTTTAACCGTTTTTGCCGATAGGACTGTTGAAAGCAGTATGGCAACTACAAAAATGGATTTTTTCATTGAAATTATTGTTGGAAATAAATAACTGCAAACGTTTGCATTGATTTACAAAAGTAGATAATTTTTATAACACTGCAACTTTCCTGTATTAATTTTTCATGAACTTTTGAAATCTTTGATTGTTTCAATAGAAAAAATCTTAACTTTGCTGCATGAATAATGAAAATCTTAAAAACATGAATAAACAATTGAAAATTGCGTTGGTTGCTCATGATAACCGTAAAGCCGATATGGTGGAATGGGCAGTTTTTAACGCCGATATGCTTTCCAGGCATAAATTGATTTGTACGGGAACTACCGGAAGCTTGATTCAGAAAGCTTTTGAAGAAAAAGGAGTAATTGCAGATATAACCTGTATGAATTCCGGTCCGTTGGGAGGTGATGCTGAAATTGCTGCATTGGTGGTTCGCAAGCAGATAAATCTGGCTGTCTTTCTGATTGATGACCTGAATGCCCAACCGCATGAAGCAGACATTCAAATGTTGCTTCGCCAATGCCGTATTCATAATGTGCCTATCGCCTGCAACCGTTACAGTGCCGACTTAATGATAACCAGTACGCTTTGGGATAAAGAAGATTATATCCCGACTGAACCTGTTTACAGAAAATATAATCGATAGAAATTGAATTTGTTTTAATAAAACAGCATCACCAAAATATCAGGTGGTGCTGTTTTGTTTGTATTAAATAACCGCTTATGTTAGTGATAAATGTGTTCTATGCTTGCTTTATAACTTGAAATCAGCTAAGTTGGGATACGGATCATTCTAATTTGTAGTTTGAATAATTATATGTATTTTTGACAAATTTTTTCAAGCTCATTTCTGTTTTTATTTGAGTAAAAAGTTTACAGAAAAACATATAAATAAATAATCAGTATCCAACAGATAGATTTAAATATGAAATTAATCACACAATTATTATTTTTATGAAAATGAAAAAAACAAAATTAGTAGTAGCTATGGCAATATTATCTGCAACAATGCCTGTGATGGCAGGAAATCCGTTTTTCGAAACGTACAAAACCCCTCACCAAACCATTCCGTTTAATGAAATAAAAACGGAGTATTATTTTCCGGCCTTTGAGGAAGCCATGAAGCAACACACACAAGAGGTTGATGCAATTATAAACAATCCACAGGCCCCGACTTTCGACAATACGATTGTCGCTTTGGAACGTTCGGGTTCATTATTGAATAAAGTAAGCTCTCCGTTTTACAACATGTTAGGTTCGGAGACGAATGATGAATTACAGGAGATAGCAGAGAAAATATCTCCGCTAATGAGTGAACACAGCAATTCGATTAATCTGAATGAAAAACTGTTTGCACGGGTAAAGGCTGTTTACGAACAAAAGGACAAATTGAAACTTAACCCGGAGCAACAAATGCTTTTGAAAGAAACCTATGACGGTTTTGCCAGAAGAGGAGCAAATCTGTCAGAGGCTGATAAGGCTGTTTATCGTGAATTATCGAAAGATTTAAGCATGCTGACGCTGCAATTCGGACAGAATGTTTTGAAAGAAACCAATAAATACAGTTTGGTAGTTACCGATAAGGCTTTGTTATCGGGACTTTCTGATGATTTGCTTGATATGTTGGCAGCTAATGCCAAAAAAGCTGGAAAAGGAGGTTGGTTGATTAATCTGAAAGCTACTTCCTACGTGCCGTTTATGAAATATGCCGATAACCGTGACTTACGACGGGAAATCTATATGGCCTATACTACAAGATGCATGCTTGGGGGTGAATTTGATAATACAGAAAATGTACGGAAAATTGCCAATACACG
>JAQTOL010000117.1 GCA_028748945.1 Paludibacter sp. | reverse complement strand
CCTTCAGGGGTTAGGAGTATTTAAACCTCACATAATTCCAGCCAGCGCATGGTTTTTTCATCAATCAAATTATTGACTTCAGCATGACGTTGTGAGGCGGCAATAATTTCATCACTGTTCAATTCACCGGTAGATAATTGCGCTTCAATTTCTGCTTTTTCAGTTTCCAGTCCGGCAATTTCTTTTTCCAACGCTTCAAATTCCTGTTTTTCTTTAAAAGATAATTTTTTTCGTTCTATGTCTTGAGGTTTTGCTTCTATTTTCTGGTTTTTTGTATCCTGGCTCTTGGTTCCTGGTTCCTGACTCTTGGTTCTTGGTTCTTTGCTCTTCTTTTTCTCATCCTTTTCCTGTTCTTCCAGCAATTCGTTCCATTCGCGGTAATCGGTGTAGTTGCCAGGGAAGTCTTTCAGTTCGGCATCGCCTTTGAAAACCATGAGGTGATCCACCACTTTATCCATAAAGTAACGGTCGTGACTCACCACGATCACACATCCTTTAAAGGATTGCAGGTATTCTTCCAGTATGTTTAATGTCACAATGTCCAGGTCGTTAGTCGGCTCATCGAGTACCAGAAAGTTAGGGTTGCGCATTAAAACCGTACAAAGGTGCAAGCGGCGTTTTTCGCCACCGCTGAGTTTGTAAACGTAATTGTATTGTGTTTCTGGAGTAAACAGGAAGTATTGCAGAAATTGAGAAGCCGTCATTTTTTTTCCGTTGCCCAAATCCACCACTTCGGCGATATCCTGCACAACGTCAATCACTTTCATTTGTTCGTCGAATGCCAGTCCGTCCTGACTGTAATAACCGAAAACCACCGTTTCGCCTACATCAAAGCTTCCGCTGTCGGGTTTTACTTCGCCCAGTAGCATCTTCAGAAAAGTCGATTTACCTGTTCCGTTTTTCCCGACGATACCCATTTTCTCGTAGCGGGCAAAGTTATAATAGAAATTATCGAGAATCTTCAAATCTCCGTATGCTTTGCAAATATATTTTGCTTCGAAAATTTTAGAACCCAGGTAACTGGCTTTCACATCCAGTTGCACTTTGTCGTTGTTGCGGCGCTGTTTGGCGCGTTCTTCAATCTCGTAAAAACTTTCCTGACGCGATTTGGCTTTGTGCGCACGTGCCTGTGGTTGACGGCGCATCCATTCCAGTTCTTTTTTGTATAAATTGACAGTACGTTCACTCTCGGAATTCCAGTTTTCAATTCGCTCCTGACGTTTTTCCAGGTAATAACTGTAATTGCCATTGTATTGAAACATGGACTGATGGTCAATTTCCAAAATGTTAGTACATACGCGATCCAGAAAATAACGGTCGTGAGTCACCATCAGTAAAGCCATCTTGGAACGTTTCAAAAAATCTTCCAGCCATTCGATCATTTCCAGGTCGAGGTGATTGGTTGGCTCATCGAGTATCAATAAGTCGGGTTCGGCAATAAGTACATTCGCCAGTGCCACCCTTTTCAACTGCCCGCCGGATAGTTCCCCGATTAATTGTTCATAGTTGGTGATTTTTAATTTTCCAAGAATCTGTTTGATACGGGTTTCGTAATCCCAGGCCTTGTGCAGATCCATTTGGCTCAGAATTTCGTCCAACCCATCATGATTTTGCGACATCATGCAATGCTCGTAGGCGGCAATCGTTCTTACAGCATCATTATCCGTTTGAAGGCAGGCATCCAGCACCGATAATTCTTTCGGAAAATCGGGATCCTGATTTAAATATCCCACCCGTAAATCGCGGCGGAACGAAATAGAACCGCCCTGATAATCTTCCAGTCCGGCAATGATATTCAATAAAGTGGTTTTTCCGGTTCCGTTTTTAGCAATCAGCGCCATGCGTTGATTGTCGGATATGCCGAAAGAAATATTTTCAAAAAGCAGATTGTCGCCAAATGATTTGGTGAGATTTTCCACCTGCAGGTAACTGATCATAATTTAATTGGGAGTTTGTAGTCGGTTGAAATTTGATACTGCAAAGATACGGAATTAAAAAGGACGATACAATTCATACCTTTTAATCGAAATAATGCATTGATTTATTTTTGTTTCAAACGTAAATGTGTAACTTTGGAAGCTTAAATAATGCCTGATTCAGAATTTCAGATAGTATGGCAAAAATTACGGTAAAAGATACGGAAGTAAGTGTAATTCTTGTTAATAATGAGGATTTCATTTCGTTGACTGATATTGCAAGGTATAAAACAACTGATACAAATGCTGTTATTGGAAACTGGATGCGCAACAGAAATACAATCGAATATCTTGGGATTTGGGAAAACTTGTATAACCCGAATTTTAAACCCCTCGAATTCGAGGGGTTTAAAAAAGAAGCCGGTTTAAATGCTTTTGTATTATCTCCACAAAAATGGATACAATCAACAAATGCGATCGGGATTATATCGAAATCAGGACGCTATGGAGGAACTTTTGCTCATAAAGATATTGCATTTAAATTTGCAAGTTGGATTTCTGTAGAATTTGAACTGTATGTCATAAAAGAGTTTCAAAGACTTAAAGAGGCTGAGCAATTAAAGTTTGGTTGGTCGGCCAAACGGGAACTGGCAAAAATAAACTACCATATTCACACAGATGCCATACAACAAAATCTTGTTCCAACGAAACTGACGCAACTACAAATCTCAATGGTTTATGCCAATGAGGCTGATGTATTGAATGTTGCTTTATTTGGTATGACGGCAAAACAATGGCGTGAGGGGAATCCCGGTTTAAAAGGCAATATCCGGGATTATGCTTCGATCAATGAATTAATCTGTCTTTCAAATATGGAAAATATTAATGCCGTATTTATAAATGAGGGTGTTACTCAATCCGAAAGGCTGATCAGATTAAACCGGATTGCTATTCAGCAGATGAGAATTCTGCAAGAATCAGAAAATAGAAAAATTATGAAATAACGAATCAATATTAAAATTCAACATTATGAAATCATTAAAAGGAACTGAAACAGAAAAAAATCTGTTGAAATCGTTTGCCGGCGAAAGTCAGGCACGTATGCGTTATACCTATTATGCTAAAATTGCAAAGAAAGAAGGTTTTGAACAAATTTGTGCTATTTTTCTGGAAACTGCTGAGCAGGAAAAGTCACATGCCAAAAAATTCTTTAGTTATCTGGAAGGTGGAATGGTAGAAATTACGGCTTCGTATCCTGCCGGAGTGCTTACTACGACTGCCGAAAATCTGAAAGCTGCCGCCGATGGCGAAAACGAAGAATGGACGGAATTATATCCTCACTTTGCCGATGTGGCCGAAGCAGAAGGTTTTGCCAACATAGCAGCAGCATGGCGCAAGATTGCCGCGGTAGAAGCTCAGCACGAAAAACGCTATCGCCGTTTACAGGAACGTGTTGAAAACAATACCGTTTTTGTTCGCGAAGAAGAAACCGTTTGGCAATGCCGCGAGTGTGGTCATATTCACGTTGGAAAAGAAGCTCCGAAGGCTTGTCCTACCTGTGCCCATCCTCAGGCATATTTTGAAGTGGAAAAACAAAACTACTGAGATGAATGCATAATTAATAATTAATAATGCATAATTCATAATTAAAGTAACCATTATTCTCTTGAGAGTAATGGTTGTTTTGTTTGAGGGTTTTCAGTACTTTTGTTTAGTAATAATTATGCATTATGAATTGAAAAATATGAATTCCGAATTATTAATTACTGAGGATGGCTCTCATTCTTTGTATGTTCCCGAAATTGATGAGTCTTACCATTCATCGCACGGTGCTATTCAGGAATCCCTTCATATTTTTATTGAAGCTGGATTAAATAAATGTGAGAAGTCAGAAATCAGGGTGTTGGAAATCGGATTCGGTACAGGTTTAAATGCTTTTCTAACACTGATAGAGGCAGAGCGGAGCGGAAAACAAATCCATTATACTTCACTCGAAAAATACCCGGTTGAACTGGAGAAAGCCTTACAACTGAATTATCCTGAGATATTAGCACCAGAAAAACGGATTTTTTTTGAACAAATGCATACTTCTGCATGGAATGAAGAGATTCGGATAACTCCTTTTTTTAGATTGAGAAAAACAGAAACCGATTTTACTTGTTATATTCCCGATAATAAGTTTGACGTGATTTTCTTCGATGCCTTTTCGCCGGAGAAACAACCTGAAATGTGGACACAGGAACGTTTTGGGACGATTTTTGAACATTGTAATGCAGGAGCAATTCTTACAACTTATTGTGCGAAAGGCAGTGTTCGGCGGGCTATGCAGTCTGCCGGATTTATAGTTGAACGTTTGCCCGGTCCTCCCGGAAAAAGAGAGATTCTGAGAGGAAAAAGGGCGATTTAAAAAAGAATGAAATGAAAAAATATTTGGCATTTTACATCCCTTATTTGATATTTGTCCTGACTTTCGTTGTGCTGATTTTGAGCAACGAAAAGGCTGATCTGCATCTTTGGCTCACCTCATTTAATACGCCCGTAGGGGATGTTTTCTTTCATTATTATACCTATGTCGGTGATTGGATTCCGTATCTTGTGATAGCCGGATTGCTTTTTTACCGGTACAGAATGGCATTATTTGTCCTTCTGTCGCAACTGACCACGGGACTGGTTTCAATTATTGTGAAACAAACATGGAACGAACCACGACCCATTCTTTATTTTAAACAACATTTTCCTTCTGTTGAACTACATCAGGTTGCAGGAGAACATTTACATTCGATGCACAGTTTTCCGTCCGGACATACCATAACCGCTTTTGCATTCTTTTTAGCATTAGCCTTTTATACTAAAAAACCGGCTCTTCATTTTCTTTATTTTGTGTTAGCCTTGTTCGTCGGGCTTTCCCGGGTCTACTTGTCACAACATTTTGCGTTGGATGTTCTGGTCGGGTCACTTATCGGCGTATTGGGTACGATGTTATGTAAATTTTATTACGATAAATCTGCCCTGAAATGGGCAAATGGCTCATTAAGGGATGTTTTTTCGAGAAAAAGATCCTGAATGCTTTGATAGTATAAATTAAAGACTTATCTTTGCACACTCAAAATCAAATATGTAGTTTTGTGATGTGTGCAAGGCTAAGTTTGTATTTTAAAATATTTATTCCTAATAAATTATCATGTATTTAACAGCTGAGAAAAAGCAGGAAATCTTCGAACAATACGGAAAGTCTAAAACAGATACCGGTCTGTCTGAAAGCCAGATTGCATTGTTTTCATTTCGTATCAATCATTTGACGGAACATTTGAAGATAAACAAAAAAGATTATAGCACTGAACGCGCTCTTGTAATGTTGGTAGGAAAACGTCGTCGTCGTCTCGATTATTTAAAATCGAAAGATATTGAACGTTACCGTGCAATTATCAAAGAGTTGGGTATCAGAAAATAATTCTGACCATCAAAACATTAAGAGGCGTTTCAAAATTTATTTTGAAATGCCTCTTCTCTTTTGAAAAAAACCTCATTCGATATCAATGAATGAAAACTTAATGTATCTTTGTACCTTTTAGTGATTTAGTTGAATAATACCGCTGATTCAACCTGAATATTCTTGTAATTTATATCGCTTTAAAATGGTCTTATAATATAATTGATAATTAAATCATGAGTAAAGTATTATATTACTTAGGAATACACATTTACGGAATCTTCATTTTTCTGGCTTCATTTTTTAATGATAAAGCCCGGAAACTGCGAAGAGGACAGGGGGAAACCTTTGAACTGCTGGAAGAAGAAATTGAACGTAAATCACATTATGTATGGTTTCATGCCGCTTCGTTGGGTGAATTTGAACAGGGTCGTCCGGTAATGGAACAACTGAAGCGCGAACAACCGGACACAAAGATAATCCTGACGTTTTTTTCGCCCTCAGGGTATGAGGTTCGTAAGGATTATAAGGGTGCCAACATAGTGGCTTATTTACCACTTGACACGGCTCATAATGCCCGAAAGTTCGTAAAAAAGGTGAAACCTTCAAAAGCAATTTTCATTAAGTACGAGTTCTGGCCCAATTATTTGCTTGAATTAAAAAAGGCAAAAGTTCCCGTTTACAGTATCTCCGCTATTTTCCGTCCCGAGCAAGTGTTCTTCCGGTGGTATGGTAAATGGTACAGGGATTTGTTGGGTACTTTTAAACATATTTTTGTTCAGGATAAAAACTCACTTGATCTGCTTCAAAAGAACGGAATCGCGACTGCTTCTGTGTGTGGTGATACCCGTTTCGACCGGGTTTCGGATCTGGCTCAACAGGCAAAATTACTTCCTTTGATGGAAGAATTTGTAAAGGATGGGAAGAAAATAATCGTTGCAGGAAGTACCTGGCCAAAAGATGAAGAATTACTTGTGCAATACTTAAAGTTGCATCCGGAGTCGAAGTTGGTTTTAGTGCCGCACGAAATCCATCAATCGCATATTATGGATATTTCCAAATTGCTTGACGGAAAATTCGTTCGCTATACCGATGCAACAATTGAAAATGTAAATACAACAAATTGTCTGGTTGTTGATGTAATTGGCGTTCTTTCTTCCATCTATCGTTACGCGAACGTGGCCTATATAGGCGGTGGTTTTGGAGTCGGCATTCATAATACATTGGAAGCCGCAGTATACGGTGTTCCCGTGGTTTTCGGAACAAACTACAAAAAATTCAGGGAAGCACGTGAACTGATTGCCATTGGCGGAGCTTTTTCAATTTCAAATTATGTGGTGCTTGAAGCACAATTCGACAGGCTTTTGAAAGACGAAAAAGCCGGGAAAATTGCGGGTGAATATGTAAGGAATAATACCGGAGCGACAGAATTGATTTTAAAAGAAATAAACCTGCCCAACTCATCCAAAGGAGTGGATGCTGTAGAGCAAAAACAGTAAATATAAACAACTAATAAATCTCTGTTCCCTCGAAGATAATAATCGGACGGGGCTGATGACTTTAATATTATGCAAAAACCTTCCATTCCAAAAGGAACCCGTGATTTTACGCCGCAGGAAATGGCGAACCGTAATTATATATTCAACACCATTAAAGATGTTTTTCGTCTATATGGTTTTCAGCAGATTGAAACACCTGCCATGGAAAACCTTTCCACCTTGATGGGAAAATACGGTGAAGAAGGTGATAAATTACTTTTTAAAATTCTGAATTCAGGTGATTTTATGAATGGCCTGAATGACGAAGAATTATTGGGAAAGAACAGTACAAAACTAACGAATAAAATTTCCGAAAAAGGACTTCGTTATGACCTGACCGTACCTTTTGCCCGCTTCGTGGTTCAACATCAGAATGAAATATCCTTCCCGTTTAAACGCTACCAGATCCAGCCTGTTTGGCGTGCCGATCGTCCGCAAAAGGGTCGTTACCGTGAATTTTACCAGTGCGATGTGGATGTGGTGGGAAGTGATTCGTTACTCAACGAACTGGAATTGATTCAAATTGTGGACGATATTTATCGCCGGTTGAAAATCAATGTGGTGATCAAAATTAATAACCGGAAAATTCTTTCGGGTATTGCCGAAATCATTGGAGAGGCGGAGAAAATTACCGATATTACCGTTGCCATTGATAAAATGGATAAGATAGGTCTGGAAAAAGTAAACGAGGAAATTGCTTCGAAAGGAATTTCTGCCGAAGCCATTGCCAGGTTGCAGCCGATTTTAAAGTTGAGTGGGACGAATTCCGAAAAACTGAACCAGCTGAAAGGAGTTTTAGCCACTTCAGAAACGGGGATGAAGGGTATATCCGAACTTGAAACCATTTTTGGACTCTGCGAGGCAATGAAAGTCCAAACTTCCATTGAGCTTGATTTGACTTTGGCGCGCGGATTAAATTATTACACCGGTGCTATCTTTGAAGTGAAAGCATTGGATGTGGAAATGGGCAGTATTACCGGTGGCGGACGTTACGATAACCTGACCGGTGTTTTCGGCATGGAAGGTGTTTCAGGCGTCGGTATTTCATTTGGTGCAGACCGCATTTATGATGTGCTGAACCAGTTGAATCTTTATCCTGAAACCTCAGTGGAACAAACACAGGTCTTATTTGTCAGCTTTGGTGAAAAGGAGCTCCTTTATTGCCTGCCCTGGTTAAGCAGTCTGCGGGCAAAAGGAGTGAATACAGAAATCTATCCCGAACCGGCCAAAATGAAAAAGCAAATGGGTTATGCCGATAACAAGCTCATTCCTTTCGTGGCCATTGTGGGTGAAACTGAAATGAGTGCGGGTAAAGTGATGTTGAAAAACATGAAGACCGGTGAACAAAGTTTGGTTTCGATTGATGAACTTCTGAATACGTTGAATTAAAAACAACGAATAACTTTCCCAAAGCTCTAAACTTTGGAAAAGTTGAAGGGAAAAGTTTAATTACGCTAAAAATTCAACAGCTTCCTCAAAAACGTACGAAAAGGCACGATCAACTTCGGTTGAGTTGATTAATTTCCCTACCGGAAATGGATTCTCATGAGAGTAATCGAACGGGAAATCAAGCAGGGAAATCCGATTGGTTGCACAACTTTCACCTAAGGCTTCGGTCACACCATAATAAGCCATCACTTTGTCGTGCGTCAGGGAAATTCCCTTTAGCTTGTTTCCTAAGCGGTTGAAAAATGATACACGTTCCGTTTGATTCCGTTCAACCGAAA
>JAQTOL010000116.1 GCA_028748945.1 Paludibacter sp. | reverse complement strand
TGAATAAAGATCACAAAGTTATTCCTTCGTTTATAATGGGTCATTCCTCAAAAAGTCAAAAGGAATTACTATCCCGGGGTTTTAATAATGATTCGGTTTATGTTTGTTTATACGGTTATAATCAGGGTGCAAGGGATGAAGTAAATCGGTTTTTCAATAAGCAAATTAGTGGACAAGTATTAATGTTTAGAGTGGATACCTTAAAAAACTTTTTGAATAACCCGAAATTCACGATTTTTCCAATGGGAGTTCGATAAAAACAAATAAGATACTTTATTTCCCTTCGTTTATCGTTTTGGGCTATTCAAATTTTTAAGCGGATTTGGAACAATCAACTGTTTTTCAGTAATTCCTGAGCATTGCGTAAGGCTGCATCGGTAATAATCTTCCCGCTCAGCATTTGAGCCAATTCAGTTTCCCGTTCTTTGGTATTTAAATGTTGAATAAATGTTTGGGAGCGTTTGCCGCTTTCGTCTTTATAAACGCGATAATGCTGGGCGCCTTTCGCGGCAATTTGCGGTAGGTGCGTAATGGTTATCACCTGCATATCAGCACTCATGGTTTGCATAATTTCTCCCATGCGGTGAGCAACTTCTCCGGAAACCCCTGTATCTATTTCATCAAAAATAATCGTTGGCAGATCAACTTTATGTGCTATTAATGATTTGATGGCCAGCATAAGCCGTGATACTTCACCTCCTGAAGCAATCTGAGTAACCGGTTGTACCGGACGGTTTTTATTGGCAGAGAAAAGGAACTGTACTTCATCAATTCCCTGTTCGCTAAAGTCGGATAAAGCCTGAATGGAAACCTCAAATTGAATATTGGGAATACCCAGCAGGGTGAGTTGTTCCACGATGTGTTTTTCTATCGGTTTAACGGCTTGCAGCCTGCTTTCGGTTACAACCCGGGCATTGTTTTGCAGTTCACTGTAGGCTGATTCAATTTTAGCTTTCAATGCCTCAATTTCTTCATCGAACGAGTCAATCCGTTGCAGCTGTTTTCCAAAATCTTCGCGTAATGCAATAAGTTCGCCGACCGAAGTAACTTTGTATTTTTTTTGTAGGGTAAAAATTTCACTCAGGCGGTTATCCACCCATTCCAGCCGGGCGGGGTTAAATTCAACCCGTTCTTCGAATGAATTCATTTCGGTGGTAATATCCTTAATCTCGATAAAGGCCGATTGCAACCGATCAAACCAACTGTTGCCGTCGGGTATAAAGCTTTTTATCCGTGCAAGCGCCTGTGTAGCTTCTTTTAATAACGGAAGCGAGGTTTGTTCTTCATCCAAAAGCTGATGGACTTTATTCAACTCCATCTTTATTTCTTCGGCATGGCTCAGGGTTTCCTGTTCCAGTTCGAGTTCCGATTGTTCATTTTCAATTAATTGAGCATCGCTTAATTGTTGAAACTGAAATTGAATGTAATCCAAATCGGCCGCTTGCTTTTCAGCTGTTTTTTGCAATTGTTTTAATTCGGCTTGCAGGTTTCTCCATTGAGAATAGGATTGCCGGTAAGCAGCCAACTGAACCGAATTTTGGGCAATGATATCCACTACATCCAGTTGATAGGCATCGTTGGAGAGTAATAAATTTTCGTGTTGTGAATGAATATCGATCAGCTTGTTGCTTAAATCACGAATCACATTTAACGACACCGGAGTATCATTTATAAAGGCCCGTGACTTTCCGGAGCTGGTCAGTTCTCTGCGAATAAGGCAACCGGGACCTTCATTATCAAGATCGTTCTGCGAAAAGAAGTCATTTAAATGTTGATAGCTTGAAATATCAAATTCAGCTTCTATGACACATTTCTCCGCATCGCTGTTTATAGACTTATTATCGGCCCGCTGTCCCAATATAAGCGAAAGTGCCCCCAGGATAATCGATTTTCCGGCACCGGTTTCACCCGTTATAACCGAGAAACCCGAATCGAAGTTAATATTCAATTCGGAGATTAATGCGTAATTGGAAATATGCAGAGATTTGAGCATCCGGTAACTGTTATTTGATAAATTATCGTCAGATTTGATTGTTGGAAACTATTTTAATATAGTTTCGTATCTCGATATTTGTGTTGGATTTACATCCGATAATATTTCCAGGGCATCCGCTTTTTCTTTTGTTGTTGCTTTGGAAAAAATATTAATCAGTTCATCGTTTTTTGCATCTAAAAAGGATGAAATAACAATGGCCGAAGGTCTTGCCCGGTTGGCCTCACGTAATGAAGGCAAACCTTCCGAAATCCGGTCAATGGCATTGACAGAATTCGTCGACATTTCATCCAGGCCTAAACGATGGTATTCGTAAAAGTAATTCCGGTATTTTTTAAATGCTTCATCCAGAAGATTATTAATTAAAGCATAGCGGTTTCTTGTACTGTCAAATGCGATCCAACCTTTTCCCAGGTTGGCACCCTGAGCCGCATTAACGATTCTTTCGGCAGCCTGAAAGAACGGGGTTCCCCCTAAGCGGGAATAAGAATCCATATCGTAACCAATAATTATATAGGCATAATAGGCAATTACAGCCGTCAAATTGGAAGTGAGCGAATTCTCATTCATTTCCAGTTGGTCAAATTCCTTATAATTGAAGGTAAAATCATTGTCTTTAAAATTAAAGAGGGTGCTGTAATACGATGTGTTGAATATGGGGCGACGTGACTGAACTTGAATTTCGGCAGTTACAACATCGTCTTCATATTTTTTTACGATAATATTCATCGTGCATTCAATACGCTCCGAATTGGCAAAAGTCATTTCGGTCCATTTGCGGTTATTCACAAATTCAGACAATGATTTTTCAAGAGTATTGAAAACGGATTTATTCGTTCCTTGTATCTGATCGGAATTTATTTTAATTGTACAATTCAACTCCTGAGCCTGAATAAATCCAGCATACAGGAAAAAGATCAGTATAATCATCCAATGTTTCATATCGGTTCTCAGTTAATTCAGTTGTTACTAATCAGTTGTCAATCGCAAATCAGATTGTTTAATTCGGCAATAATGTCTTCAGCTACTTCATTTTTACTTTTAAGATCAAATGACTTGATTGTGCCGGAGCGGAATAAAATACTGATTTTGTTGGTATCAAACCCAAATCCTGCCTGATCATCTTTCAGGGAATTCAGGACGATAAAATCTAGATTCTTACGCTCCATCTTTTGTAACGCATTCGCTTCTTCGTTATTTGTTTCCAGGGCAAAACCAATCAGAAACTGATTTTCCATTTTCATTTTCCCCAGTTCGGCTGCAATATCCACGGTTGGTTTTAGCTCCAGTATCAGGTTTTCATTTTCCCGCTTTAACTTGGTCTGTGCTGTTTCTACGGGAGTAAAATCTGCCACGGCAGCACATAATATGGCTCCATCTTCCGAATAGTAACGTGTCATGACTACATCAAACATTTCTTGTGCCGTTTTGACATCAATGCGTTCTATATTCGGGTGATCTGTCTTTAATTGAACCGGTCCGGCAATCAGGCAAACTTCAGCTCCCTGTTTCGCGCAAACTTCAGCCAAAGCAAATCCCATCTTTCCGGAGGAATAATTTCCTACAAAACGTACGGGATCGATCTTTTCGTATGTTGGACCGGCGGTAATCAGTATTTTTTTTCCAAGTAACGGTTTCGCCGTAAAATAATCATCGAGAAAACGGACAATTTTTTCAGGTTCTTCCATGCGCCCTTTACCCTCCAGTCCGCTGGCTAATTCACCACTTGCAGGTTCGATAATCAGATTTCCGATAGACTGTAGTGTTTCCATATTTCGTTGCATGGTGGGGTGGGCGAACATATCCAAATCCATGGCGGGGGCAACAAATACCGGGCATTTTGCCGAGAGATAGGTAGTCAATAACAGATTATCGGCAACTCCGGTAGACATTTTAGCAATGGTATTGGCAGTTGCAGGTGCTATCAGAAAAGCATCGGCCCATAATCCCAAATCGACATGACTGTTCCAGTTCCCGTTCGTAGGGTCAAAAAAATCAATTAAAATAGGGTTTTTAGATAAAGTAGCCAGTGTTAGCGGGGTAATAAATTCTTTAGCCAACGGAGTCATAATTACTTTTACTTCGGCACCTTCTTTTACCAACAGACGTATGAGTTGCGCTGCTTTATAGGCCGCTATACTTCCTGTTACACCCAGAATGATCTTTTTATTTTGTAACATCTTATTTTTACAAATTAATTATTTCTACTTTACTAGAATAAAAATGTTTGTGATTGATGATAGTAATTTACATCCCCTTCAGGGGCTTGGGGCGGGCAATACATCAATTTAACCGCACCTAAATCCCCTAAAGGGGACTTGAAGTTACAACTGTTTTGTAATTTTTTCGATTATTGTTATCCATGCTTTAATTAGGTAAAGTAGAATTATACAATCGATTGAAAGTAGTTCCTTCGAAAGGTCGCATTTTTTGTTCCCAACTCAAGACCACAAAAATACAAAAATGAATCGAACTTCGCACAAAACAAAAAAAGATAAAAGAATAAAGTGTCACATTGTACACAATATTCTTTTATCTGATGAAGAGAAATAGATTGAAACAGATTTTATTTCAATTTATCTTTAAGCGGATTACGATGGTAAACTTTGTCTTCCAAAAACTCCTGAGTTGCAATGAGTACTGCTTTAGGTAGTTTTTCGTAGTAACGTGAAATTTCGATTTGTTCTCTGTTTTCGAAAACTTCTTCGATATTCTCGTTAAAAGAGGCAAACTCCTGTAATTTCTTATCAAGCTCCGCTTTCGTTTCTACACTAATTTGGTTGGCACGTTTACCAATCACTTTTACAGTTTCGTACACATTCCCGATATTCTCACTCATCGTGTTCATATCACGTGAAATAGTGTTTGTTGGTGCATTTACTTTTTTGTATTCCATAATGCTGTTATTTTAATCTTTCACAATTTTTTTACATTCATTGAAAATCTTATCTGCCTGCTTCCGATATTTTCCATCCGGAAACTCATTAATAAAATTGTAGTACTCATCTACCGTATTCCGGTAACGTTCTATTTTCTTTACTTCGACACTTTGTACTGCCTGTTCATATTTTGCTTCCAAAATTAACATGGATAATTCTTCCCGATAGGAGGTTGCAGGATAGTCTTTAAGTGCATTTTGGGCGGTAATAACACATGATTCATAATTATTCCCAAGGTAATTACCTAAATTGTAATACAGTTTAGAGTTTAAATAGGCTTTATAAGCCAGTTTATTTGTCAATTCATCCAGTAATTTATTTGCTTCGGGAACCCGTTCACTTTCAGGGTAAATTTCAATAAACTCCTGTAAAGCTGATATGGCACTGTATGTTGAAGTCTGATCCAGGCGGGCATCGGGTGAATCAAGATAGTAGCAATACCCTATCATGTACTTCGATTCGATAACATATTTGCCTTTCGGGTAGGTCTTCACATAGGTTTTATAATAATCGCTTGCCGTTGCATAATCCTTTTGACCCATGTAGGATTTTGCCAAATAGTTTAAAACGGTTTCAGACCGTTCCGTGCCTTTGTAATAATTAGCCACAGCATCAAACAACGTTGAAGCCCGCATAAAATCACCTTTATCGAAATATTCAACTGCTTTCGTATATTTCAACTCAGCATCGTCTGATTTGAGTAATTTTTGATATTCGCTACAGGAAACAAGTGATAAAATCAGGACTAAAAGAACAAGTGGGAACCTTTTCATATAATAATTTGGAGTGCAAAAGTAGTTATTTTATCAGGAAAAAAAAAATATAATGATTCTATTTAACAAAAGAAGAAGTTTTTTGTTATCTATTGAAAATTATGGATTTAGGTATTTTTTAAAACCATCGGTATAAATCACCTGGTTTTTGCCTTTATCGTCGACATAAATTAAGTAACAATCCATACCGGGAATGCTCTTACAAATCTGCAAACTGCTATCAATACCCAGCACCATAAACGCTGTTGCATAGGCATCTGCCTGTATACAGGTGGGAGCTACAACTGTCGCACTCAGCAATTGATGAACCACAGGATAACCATTACGCGGATCAATTTCATGGGCATATTTTTTACCGTTCAGATAATAAAATTTTCGATAATTCCCCGAAGTGGTCAGACCTCGATCGGTTATGGATAAGATTGTCTGAATCTCATTTTTTGTATTTGTTGAATCGTCAATCGGTTTATCAATACCAATCTGCCATTTTTTACCTTCTTTATTCAGGCCTTTGCATACAATTTCACCACCAATTTCAATCATATAGTTTTTACAACCATTGTTTTCCAGTAGTTTAGCAATTATATCAGATGATTGTCCCTGCGCTAATGCATTCGCATCGATTATTATCTTCGGATCATCTTTTATTAATTTATGATTTTCAATCCTGACTTTGTGATACCCGATATGAGGTAATATCTCTTTTACATTGGGTATTTTTTTGTGAACTACATTTCCATAAAATCCCCAGGCCTTTACCAGCGGTCCAACGGTAATATCAAATGCTCCATTTGTATGCTTCGAAACTACCATTGCTTCCTTAAACATCGTTTCAAAATCAGAATCCGTTTTTACTGTAGTATCATTCTGATTGATTCTCGAAATAATCGATTGAGGAATGAATGTTGAAAGTGAAAGATCAAATGCATGCATGCGATCTTCAATTTTTTTCTGCAGGTCAATCCCTTCAGGTTGCAAATAAGTAGCTGAATAATAGGTTCCCTGTGTTTGGCCTTCGTTATGAATATATTCGACTTTTTTGGCTTTTTCTTTAAAAGGAGAATAATAAATAAAAGCAAAAGCAACAAAAATTAAACCGGCAATCAGATAACCTAATGCTTTTTTATTCATAAATTTTAAAATTATTGAAATCGTTAATAATTAAAAAGAAGCCTTTTACCCCGTACCGTATCGTCAATTTGTCCGTTATCGTAAACCATTTGACCATTCACCCAGGTATTTAAAACCGATGCATCGAATCGGGTTCCTTCAAAAGGCGACCAACCGCATTTATATAAAATATTTTCGGAACTGACAGTCCACGGGCGATTTGGATCGACCAAAACTAAATCGGCGAAATATCCGGGCCGGATAAACCCACGTTTTTCAATTCGAAATAATTCAGCAGGAGCGTGGCACAGTTTTTCCACTACCTTTTCCAGACTGAAATTTCCCTGCTTAAACATTTGCAACATGGCAACCAGTGAATGTTGAACCAACGGTCCTCCGGAAGCCGCCTTTAAACAAGAGCCTTCTTTTTCGGACAATAAATGTGGAGCATGATCGGTCGCGATGACATCAATTTTATTTGAATTGACTGCATCTATTAATGCCAGACGATCCGATTCGGCTTTAACGGCCGGATTCCATTTAATACGGTTTCCGTATTTGGCATAGTCGGCATCCGAAAACCACAAATGGTGAACACAGACTTCGGCTGTTATACGTTTTTCTTTCAAAGGAATATCGGAAGTAAACAATGACATCTCCATGGCCGATGACAAATGGAAAACGTGCAAACGGGAATTATATTTGGTAGCCAGTTCTACGGCGTATGATGAAGATTTATAGCAAGCTTCCGCGCTTCGAATGATAGGATGATATTCAATTGGAATATCGTCACCCAACAATTCTTTGTAATGTGCAATATTCTTTTGTATGATTGTTTCATCCTCACAATGTGTAACGATTAACAGGGGAATTTCAGCGAAGACACGGTTTAATGTTTCCGCATTATCAACCAGCATATTACCGGTGGATGATCCCATAAACATTTTTACTCCGGCAACCCGATGACCATCTACCTTTTTAAGTTCTTCTATGTTGTCATTTGTGACTCCCATTAAAAAAGAATAGTTGGCCAGCGATTTCTCAGCAGCCGATGTATATTTTTCCTCCAGAATTTCAATGGTGGTTGCTTGTGGACGGGTGTTCGGCATATCCATGAATGAAGTAATACCACCTGCCACTGCAGCTCTGCTTTCCGAAAACAAATCCCCTTTGTGTGTTAAACCCGGATCACGGAAATGCACCTGATCGTCAATAACCCCGGGTATAAGTAGTAAACCGGTAGCATCTATTTCAACACAAGGTTCTGATAATTCAATCGGTTCGTTCTCTTCATAAACAGCTACAATTTGTTCGCCGTGAATCAACACGGATCCAATGAAGGTTCGTCCTTCGTTCACGATAGTTGCGTTTCGTATGAGTTGTTGCTTTTTCAAAGTCGGATAGGAAAATTATGAAATTATTTTATTTTCTTTTGTGGAAATTTGTGCATCAGACTATTAATCTTTAATTGAATGACTCCAAGAAAAGCTTCGCCAAAAATACCACCGCTCATTTTGGATGTTCCTAATACTCGATTAATAAAAATGATGGGAACTTCTTTCAATGTAAAGCCACATTTAAAGGCGGTAAATTTCATTTCTATCTGAAATGCATAACCTTTAAACCTTATTTTATCCAGATCTATTGTTTCGAGAACTTCGCGTCGATAACATTTGAAACCGGCTGTGGTGTCTGCAATTTTCACTCCGAGAATAAACCTGACATATTTCGAGGCCATATAGGACATTAATACCCGGTCCATGGGCCAGTTGACTACATTTACACCGGTCACGTAACGTGAACCGATAGCTACATCGGCTCCCTGATTGGCACAGGCATCGTA
>JAQTOL010000115.1 GCA_028748945.1 Paludibacter sp. | reverse complement strand
TCCCAAAATTTTAATTTCGGGCAAATTTCAAGAAAAAATTCAAATCGAAAAATTTTTAAAACCTCTGAAATGGCTAATAATAAAGTATTTCAGAACATATCCCGGCTCAACAACCGGACACTAGTGAAAACTAATCTGTTTTAATTTTAATTAATCATCCGGTAAATCATAACTTTTAAAAAAACGAATGACTTTCTACAAAGATTCATTTGATTGTTTTGATAGTACATACTTCTAACTTTATCAAAAATTAGCCTAAAACATTTAATCTTTTTATGATCCAGGGCATTCAAAGTAAATTGAAATATCCGGTACAATATAAAAAAGGTAAACATCTGTATTAAACGTTCAAACGATTATCTTCATGTTATTATCATCAAAATAGCAGAGAGTATGAATGTATAAAGTAATCGTATCATTTTCTAAATTATTGATTTTTCGTTTAAAAAACAAAACATTCGACTTGAATTATTGTTTTAGAATTTTAAGCGCTAAATCAATCTTTATTATTAAATAGCTATCTAAAACAACAGTAATGCAAGAAACACTGACAAAATCTGAGGATAACTCATCGCTTCAAAACAAGCAAAGCACACAAACAAAATCGTTTGATAACTTTATCAATGATTTTAAAACTACGATTAAGAAACTTTTTCGGGAAGAAAATGATATTAATCAATTAAGCATATATCGGGGTCTGCCTTCTGATATTCTGACCGAAATTATGGCATGTAACCCGCTATCATTGAGCATTCCGACTAAGTACGGTGGCAGAGGGGGTACAGTTGCCGAAAACATGCAATTGCTTTCTGCGGCATCTTATGAGTCAATGGCACTATCGTTGACCCTGGGAATAAACAGTGCACTTTTTCTTCAGCCTTTTGCAAAATACGGACAAGAAGAAGCAAAAAAAACTGTTTTTGACCGGTTCTTACATGCGCAAAATATGGGTGGTTTAATGATAACTGAACCCGGATTTGGTAGTGATGCATTAAATATGCAAACTTCTTATGTTGAAAACAAGGATAATTTCCACTTAAAGGGAACAAAACATTGGGCTGGTTTAACAGGACAAGCAGATTATTGGTTACTTACGGCGCGCAAACAAACTGAACAAGGTAATCTTCAACGTGATATTGACTTTTTTGTTTGTGATAATACTGCACAGGGACAAAAAATTATAGTGGATGAGTATTTTGAAAACCTGGGACTTTATCAAATACCATATGGAAGAAATATTTTGGATGTAGAAATTCCAAAAACGCAAAAATTGATACCACACACAACCGGCGTTAAAATGATGCTTGACCTCTTGCACAGAAGCAGAATGCATTTCCCGGGTATGGGACTTGGTTTTGTAAAACGGATGCTCGACGAGGCTATTGAACATACTCAACAACGATTAGTTGGTGGGAAATCGCTGTTTAATTATGATCAGGTTCAGGAACGATTGGCAAGTCTTCAGGCCAAATTCACGATTTGTTCCGCTCTCTCAATGAAAGGGAGCCAAATGGCTGATATTAGTAACGATTTAACCGGGTTAGGATTAGAGGCAAATATAATAAAAACTGTTATAACGGATTTGATGCAGGAATCAGCTCAATCCTTGCTTACATTGGTTGGAGCCAAAGGTTATAAACATAATCATATTGCAGGACGTGGAACTGTTGACACAAGACCATTTCAGATTTTTGAGGGATCCAATGATATTCTTTATGCTCAAATTGCTGAATCACTTATAAAAATGATGAAAACTGCCAAAGAAACAAGCTTCTTAGTCTATTTAAAAGGATTGGAATTAACCGAACGGGCTGCAAAAAAATTAAAAGACCTGATCAACTTTGACGTTGATTTTCAGATGTCACAACGCAAATCTGTTGAAATGGGACAACTCTTTAGCCGGATTGTTTCAATGGATTTAGTAATAAAGTTGGGAGAAAAAGGCTTTAGATTAGATTTAGTTGAAGCAGCTGTTTCGATGTTACGCCAGGATATTTCAAATCTGATTAATAATTATTCCTTTGTACAAAAGACAGTTGTAATTGAAAACTACGAGGATGGTGGAAATTGGAGTGCTTTTGCAAAAATATAGGAAATAACATTCTCTGGTTTTTGTTCTTCAGGTATCATATACTAAAATCTGCTTTACAAAATAAAATTTCGACCCCAAAATACAAGGCTGTATTTTGGGGTCGATTTATTTAATTCAATGCATTAAGCACATGGAAATCATGTTAATCTGGAAGTCATTCACACCAGTTCTATGGCATAATTTATAAGATTTCAAATCTGTTTCAGTTATTTAGTTATTCGTGTGAAGTATTTTCAAATATTCTCCTCCGGGTTTCAGAATTTGCAAAGCGGCATTCAAATCGTTATCAGTACGTAAAGAATACTGAATATCACCTTTTTGGAAATAATATCGTTTAATGATTTCCAGACTTAGCAATTCTTTGATATCATTTTTATTCTCTTCAATACTTTTCGCAATATCAGGAACCAGTTTCGCCTTTAAAGCTGCGAATTCATCCTTTGCCCGTTTATCAAGATTCTCATTTTGAGCCATTTCAAACAACTGATCGTAATATTTTTCAGTTTGCGAAGTATATGTAAATTTCTTTTCGACTAAATAGTCTGTAAAAGCTTTAAAATCTTCATCCGACAAACTAAAATCGGCAGGTGAAGCGATTGTTGGATGAGTTAGTACATATTTTGTTGCAAAATCAAAATACAAGTTTTGGGCATAAATATAATAAGCAATGTTCAGTTTACGATCGTCCTTGGTAATTGTATCAGGAACAATACCACCACCATCACGAACTTTACGACCATTCCGGGTCAAAAATTCTGAAGTTAAACTATCGGGGATATGCCCCACACTTCCATCATCATTCCTGTGACTGTAATCAATTGCCTGAATACAACGTCCACTGGGGATGTAGTATTTAGCGGTAGTCACTTTCAGGTGTCCTCCGTATCCAACAGGGCGAATATTCTGCACCAATCCTTTACCGAAAGTTCGTTCACCAACAATAACAGCTCTGTCGAGATCCTGTAAAGAACCAGCAGTAATTTCAGATGCTGAAGCGGATGAACGGTTTGTCAATACTACAATTTTTAAGTTCGGGAAAATCGGTTCGGAAGGCGTTTTGTAGGTCCTGTCAGCGTCACTGTTTTTCCCTTTTGTTGTTACCACATCAGTTCCTTTGGGAACAAAATAACCAACAATTTTCACTGCTTCATCAACCAATCCTCCACCATTGTTCCGAATATCCAATACCAACGACTCAATGTGATGCTGTTTTACCAAATCGTCCACCGCTGATTTAACTTCAATAGCCGCCCGGTCAGTAAATTCATTAAGCAAAACATATCCGACTTTATCTGCCACCAGTGCAGAATATCCAACTGGATTCACCTGTATCTTTTCACGCTTAAACTCTTTCTCGATGGGCTTCTTTTCTCCTAAACGTTTAAGTTTAAGTTTTATCACAGTATTTTGAGTTCCTTTTAAAAGTGCACTAACCTGACTCACTGTCAAACCCGCTACATTTTTTCCGTCAACTTCTAGAATGATATCACCTGCACGAACATCATTTCGCTGGGCAGGCATACCTTCATAGGGCTCGGAAACCAGAACGTCCTTGTCAATTTTCATAATCATGGCACCAATTCCGGCATATTCACCGGTAGTCATAAATTTCAAATCATCCGTTTCTGACTCAGGAATATAAACTGTATAGGGATCAAGCTTTTCAAGCATTTTGTCAATAGCAGTCTTCACAACTTTGTCATAGTTGAGGGTATCAACATAATACATATCCAGTTCCCGAAAAAGAGAATTGAAAATACTCATGTTTTTACTGATTCGAAAGCTATGTTGATCTACGGTTGGAGCTGCAAAAATACTTGTACTGATGCAAAACAGAAGAAGCGATAAATAAATGGTTCTTTTCATAATTGAAATAATAGAGTCCCTGATAGAAGGTCAGAGAGTTTTTACAATTTTACATTAGGGGGTAAAAAAAGTGAAATATCTTTTCCATATGAAATCAGATCGCGTGCCACCGTAGAGGAAATATAGGAATAATCCGATTCGGTAAAAAGGATAACTGTTTCAATACCGGTGAGTTTTCGATTGGTATCCGCAATAGTCCGTTCATATTCAAAATCACCAACCGTACGCAGACCTCTCAAAACGTATCCGGCATCAACCGAAAGAGCAAAATCAACGGTCAGACTATTATAAGACATCACTTTAACTCGCGGCTCATTTTCAAAAGCCTGATGAATCATTTCTATCCGTTTTTCAACAGAAAACAGTGTTTTCTTTGTCTGATTTAAACCGATTCCAATGATAATTTCATCAAAAAAGGCTAATCCTCTAATTACAATACTATAATGACCGATAGTGAAAGGATCGAATGTCCCCGGAAAAATGGCACGTTTCATGACTTATAATTTCAGGTTTTGTTCTGTCAATAATTCGTTCATCTTTCTGAAAATGTTCTTCCCGAAAGATTTGCGATTAAAAACAAGTACAAAGATAGAAAAAATTATTTTAGCTGTTAAAAACAGTAAGATAAGTTTGTTATTTTTAGTTTTTACGTGAGCTATATCAGTTTATAGATTATCTTTGTATTCATAAAATAATCTATTTAAACGCTGAGCGAAAATATGAAGAATAAAACCGGAATCATATTCTTTTTGTTGGTATTCATTTGTCTGACGTCATTTGCAGTGGAACCTGTCTCTTCAGTTCCAATTCCTTCAAAAGTTGAATTTTCCGGACAAACAATATCGTTGGAGCGTTATGACATGCGTGAGCGCTTCGACCGGGAACAAATCGTTATTGCTTACAATCATTCTGTAAGCTTATTACAAATAAAAAGGGCAAACCGTTATTTCCCTGTTATTGAACCTATTTTAAAACGAAACGGGATTCCTGACGATTTCAAATATCTGGCTGTTGTTGAAAGTAATCTTGATCCCAGAGCACAATCAGGCGCACAGGCAGCGGGACTCTGGCAATTGATGCCAAAAACAGCCGAACAATTCGGACTGGAAGTGAACGATGAAGTGGATGAGCGGTATCATATCGAAAAAGAAACCGAAGCAGCCTGCAAGTATTTCAAGAGTGCCTATAATAAATTCAATAACTGGATTACGGTAGCTGCTTCGTATAATGCCGGAATGGGACGCATTTCGGAAGAATTTACGAAACAACAGGCTAATCAATCTTTCGATATTTTGTTATCTTCCGAAACCAGCCGGTACGTTTTCCGTATCCTGGCTATGAAACAATTTCTCGAAAATCCGAAAGCGTTCGGGTATCAGTTGCATCGCGATGATTTTTATCAGACGATAAATACCAAAGATGTTATAGTTAAAGATTCTGTAAGCGATTGGACAAGCTGGGCAGCACGTTACGGGATCAGCTATTCACAATTGAAAGATTTCAATATCTGGCTGCGGGACAGGAAATTGACAAATTCCAAAAAGAAAGAATACTTTATACAAGTTCCCGATAAGGCAGATTTCATATATAATATTTCAAAAGTGACGATTCATAATCCCATGTGGGTGATACTTTAATTTCTTATTATTTACAACAATTATTTCCATTAACCGTTTATTAAAAATTACAGTCTCGTTTTAGTATTAATTCTAAAAAATATGTTTATGAAAAAAATTATTATTGCTGCAGTATTGCTATTCTCTGTTACTTTCACCTTTGCACAATTAAATTTTGGTATCAAAGCGGGTTATAACTCTTCGCTTGGTATGAACAATTTAAGTTCAGTTACAACTGGTGATTACAACCTGAACTCTGTTAGTTCCGAACTGGCAAACGGCTTTCATGCCGGTGTCTTTGCCCGGTTAGGTTTTAAAAATATCTATTTTCAACCGGAATTCTTATATTCCATGGGGAAAAAAGATTATACCATAACCTTCAAAGATGCCGTTAATAATGATGTAACATTCAACAAACTGGTAAATGTAAGCACTCTGGATGTTCCGCTGTTGCTGGGTTACAAATTATTGGATTTAAAGTTAGTCAATTTGCGTGTATTTGCAGGTCCCAAACTTAGATTTAATGCAGGTTCTTCACTGAGTTACAGCAATCTTACTACCGGTGGTTCGGTTACGCAGGATCAACTGTTAAAAGATGTCAAGGCTGCGCAGGTAGGACTGGAAGCAGGTGCAGGAATTGATGTACTCATGTTTACTTTGGATGCCCGCTACAACTTAATCGGCGACATGTATCAAACAAAACTTAGTTCTCTTACTATTGATAATATCCCGGCCAACACCTTTGTTATTTCATTGGGCTGGAAAATTTTCTAACAAATTGCTGATTTTTTTTTTACCGAACGCTTGTTTCTCTAATTGGGAAACAAGCGTTTGTTTTGCTGTATACCTGTCCATCAACCACTGCCATTCGCTGTCTTAATCTTATCATTTATTTTTGTATCTTTGCACTCCGAATAAAAAAAAGAAACAATGAATTTAGAAACGACCATTGGAACCGTAGTTATGCAAGCCGTAGAAACACTTTACGGATTGAAAACGGAGTTAAATCAGATACAACTTCAAAAGACCAAGAGAGAGTTTGAAGGCGATCTGACCGTCGTCATTTTTCCATTTGTGAAAGCCGCCCGTAAATCGCCCGAGCAAACAGGACAGGAAATTGGAGAATTCCTAAAGCTGAACAATTCAGTAATTTCGTCTTTCAATGTCATTAAAGGATTTTTGAATCTAACCATCAGTCAAAATTATTGGCTTCGTGCATTAAATGATATTCATGCCAATGCCCAATTCGGGATAACAGCGGCAACCGATGATTCGGAATTGATGATGATTGAGTATTCGTCACCAAATACCAATAAACCACTACATTTAGGACATATCCGCAACAATTTACTCGGATTCAGCATTGCTGAGATTCAAAAAGCTAACGGGTGGAAAGTTGTCAAAACAAATATCGTAAACGACCGGGGTATTCATATTTGTAAATCGATGCTGGCCTGGAAAAAATGGGGTAAGGGAGAAACTCCGGAGAGCTCGGGTTTGAAAGGTGACCATTTAGTGGGAAAATACTATGTCGTTTTCGACAAAGCCTATAAAGCTGAAATCAAAGAACTCATGGATAAAGGAATGAGTGAAGAAGAAGCTAAAAAATCAGCTCCACTTATTCTCGAAGCGCAGAAAATGTTGCTGTCCTGGGAAAAAAACGATCCCGAAGTCCGTCATTTATGGGAAACCATGAACAGTTGGGTTTATGCCGGATTCGACGTTACCTATAAAAAACTGGGCGTTGATTTTGATCAGATTTATTATGAATCGGAAACCTATCTCGAAGGAAAATCGGAAGTTGAACGAGGAGTCAAAAAAGATATTTTCAAACAACGTGAAGATGGTTCGGTTTGGGCCGATCTGACAGCCGATGGACTGGATGAGAAATTGCTGTTGCGCTCGGATGGAACTTCGGTATACATGACTCAGGACATTGGTACCGCCAAACTTCGTTACAACGATTATCCGATCAGGAAAATGGTTTACGTTGTTGGCAATGAACAGAATTACCATTTCCAGGTACTTTCCATTTTGCTCGACAAACTGGGATTTGAATGGGGAAAAGGTTTGGTCCACTTTTCATATGGCATGGTGGAGCTTCCCGAGGGTAAAATGAAAAGCCGTGAAGGAACCGTGGTCGATGCGGACGATCTGATGGATGAAATGATTGAAACAGCCCGTGAAACATCGCAGGAGCTAGGCAAACTGGACAATTGTACTCCCGAAGAAATTGAAGATATTGCGCGGTTGGTGGGACTCGGTTCGCTCAAGTATTTTATTCTGAAAGTGGATCCACGGAAAAATATGACTTTTAATCCCAAAGAATCCATTGATTTTAACGGGAATACCGGACCATTTATTCAATATACACACGCAAGGATTAAATCGGTTTTGCGTAAAGCAGCAGAGCAGGGATTAAGGTTCAGTTCGATTGAAAACAACGCACTGATCATTTCGGAAAAAGAAAGTTACCTGGTTCAGTTACTCACTGAATTTCCTTCGATTATCCGTCTGGCCGGTGAAGAGTTTAGTCCCGCCTTAATTGCCAACTATATTTACGAATTAGTGAAAGAATACAACCAATTCTACCATGACTTCAGCATTCTGAAAGAAGAAAACAAAGACCTGAAACAATTCAGATTAGTTCTTTCCGAATCTACGGCATCAGTTATTAAAACAGGTATGAGTTTATTAGGTATAGACGTACCGGAAAGAATGTAGATACTATAAAAACTCAGGTTATGACATAAAAAAACGCCGGAAAAAATCCGGCGTTTTTTTTTATGTACTCAGGGCTTATCATTCCACATTATATTCTTCATCAGCCACTTCTACATTTGATTCAATTTCAAATACAGATAACTGGCGACGGAAAATCTCGTCCAAAGAAATTTGGAAAGTTTCGGTATGTGCAATACCGGGAATTAACGTTAAACGTTCCAGAATAATTTGTAATAAATGTCGGTTATCCTTGGCATAAATTTTCACAAACATGGAATATTTCCCGGTTGCATAATGACATTCAACGACTTCAGGAATCTTTTTCAAATCTTCAACCACGGCATTGAACATCTTGATATCACTTAAAA
>JAQTOL010000114.1 GCA_028748945.1 Paludibacter sp. | reverse complement strand
TCCCGAAAAGGGACGGATATTAAAGCTGTTTCGATACTTCCACTCACAGTAATATTAGAACTCCCACTACTATGATATCCCTCGGTTTCCATAATCTGATAATCCCACACAGAACCCAGATTCATCCCCTTTGCCTTCCAGGCA
The DNA here is from genome assembly GCA_028748945.1 of Paludibacter sp. Taxonomy (GTDB): domain Bacteria; phylum Bacteroidota; class Bacteroidia; order Bacteroidales; family Paludibacteraceae; genus Paludibacter. Next base: position 8,630 of record JAQTOL010000114.1, on the reverse strand, counting down.
GCAACGTGGTTGGCAAAGCTTACTGTTCCGCTCGATCTCTTCGATGTGCGGACACTCCAAAACTGTTGAAAAGTTGCTGTACCTACAATGGAAGGTTGATTTGTACGCGTTGTGAGATAGATATTATAAGTACCTCCATCGCTGCTAAAACTGCCTAATGATGTTCCTCCCGGCGGTGTCCAGGAACCATAACTTTCAACCACATAATATTCAATCAGTGCATTTTTCGTCCAGCCATACACAGCTAAATATCCATTAGAGCCTCCATCGAAACCGCCTGAGAAGTGAATAACCCGGTTCGGACTCCCGACAGCCCAACCTTTGCCGGCAGTAAAATTATTTGTATTCGACCAGGTGACACTGTAATTGCCGGCAGTTCCCAATGTCATCGTGGGTGTTCCCGTAAAAGTAGTCCCTTCCGCTCCATGGTTCCAAAAGGAATAATAGAAGCCGTTATTGTTGCCGGTTTGATTTGAAGTGATCGTTTGTGCATTTAACCGCTGCGGTTCGAGTAGCAAAACGAAGGAAAATACTATAAATAACAGCATTTTCATTTCAGTTTTAAAAAGCATCTTCATTTTCAAAATTGATTGATTGATATTTTAAAATAGATAGACTGCGACTAACAACCCGGGGTTATGTACATTACGCATATATTCGTTATAAACTTTACTTTTTTTCATTTTCTGCGATTTCGTCAATTATTTCGAGAATGCGTTCATTCTTTAGAATTGTCAATCCAAGTCTTTCGGAAGACATACCGTCCATTAGTTTATAATTGTATATTGGTTTCCCGTTCTCTAGTTTTGATTCAAAACACTTAAAACAGATTTTGTCTGATTTTTCAAGTTCTTTCCCTACTTCAACGATATGTGTTGAAATAAAAAAGACTGAGTTTTTAATTCGTGTAAATCCCTCTGTAATCATTCGGGTTGCGTCAAATGCATCTTTTACGTTTGTTCCCCTGAATAATTCATCAAAGATAACAAAAACTCTTTTTCGTTCTTTAATCCACAGAGTAATATCTTTTACTCTTTTCACTTCACTGTAATAATGGCTATAACCTTTATTGATATCGTCCGAAATATTAATGGTTGAATATAGTCCGTTGAACAATGGAGTTTCCATTGTTCTTGCAGGAACAGGAAAACCAATATGAGAAAGGTAAACACATAATCCTATTGATTTTAAAAAAGTAGATTTTCCTGCCATATTTGCGCCCGTAACAAAACAGAGATTTTCGTCATCACTAAAATGAATGTCATTTTTTACAGGATTCTCAATCAAAGGATGAAAGAGACCTTCCATTTTTATTTTCGGATTTGACGCTTCGATAAATGTTGGAAATCCTAATTCTTTTTCTTTTGCAATACCGGCTAAGGAAATATAACTGTCAAGAATGTATGTAAATTCAAGTATCTTTACAATTATTCCTTTCTCACTTTTTCGAATCAAATAATCGAATCGGCTTATTTGTCGGAAGTTCAGTTTTTGTCTGTCTCTATTGGTAAATGATTTGAAATCCGGATGATATTTTAGTATGTCCACTTCGTTTTTAAATTCAGCTAAAAAATCAGGAAGCTCCGGTAGGTCATCGTTTTCAAAAAAGTCTATCAGATTCCGGATATGTTTATAAAGACATTGAAGACCTCTGGAAATTAGGTAGTATTCATTACTTTTATTTATACGGTCAGAAAGGTAGGTATACAATGAATCTATCAAATTATCTTTCAAGATAGCCTGGTCCAGCTTTAGATAGTATTCGACAGCATCTAAATCCTTTCTTTCCAATTCGCACTGTAAATTATTATCATGTAAAAACTGAATCGAACAAATCCGGGAGTTTATTTCATTTAAATCATTTAAAGGACTACCCATGAAACTTAAAAGCAAATCTTTCCCCCCGGTTGTTTGAGTTCGATTGTAATAATCAAAGACAGACTGAACTCCCCGTTCTTGGGGGAATATATTTAAGTCTGCTAATGTTTGCCTGTCAGTATCAAAAGTCATTTTTTTATTTTTTTAGTATAGCTTATAACAACCGAGCCTATGTTCATTGTCTCTTTGCGGGAGCTTCACTTTCGCCCAACGACAAAGTGAATGCGGGAGTAAATGCAGCAAGCACATGTAATAAAGCAGGTGAGCGTGTATTAGGCGGCTTGTAGCTTGGTTGTCAAACATTGTTTAATCTTTGTTTTGTTCTTGTTTTTTGTTTTCAATCCATTTCATTTCAGATAATAACCTAAATTCTCCTCCGCATTCACAATCGCAATTATCATTTTTCTTAAACTGTCTAAGTTTCCCACATTTAGGACATACTTGGGTTGTGATATTATTAAATTTTCTAAATGCCAAATACATAAGAATTCCACCGATACTACTTAAAAAGAACATTTTCGGTAGAACTTCTAAAATTTGCGTCCAAGACAAGGTTTGGCCAAATGGCGCACCTCTGTAAGCTTGTGTTCCAATGAATTTATTTAGAACAGTTAATATAAAAGGAAGAAGAAGGAAGAAAAATATTCCTATAAATTTCGCGTCTTTTTCTTTCTTCTTTTCATCTCGTAACAGTTCATTTTCTGTCTTAGGTTCCCACATATTTTTTCTTGGTCGTTATAGTTGTAGTTGTAAAGTATAAAATATGTCCTTTCGTTTTTTCTTCCTATAAAAATTTATGAGGAATTGTCCGCCAATAAGAACTTGAAAGTTGAGCCACACGCTGCCGCACGATTGTATCGTGTGGCATTACTATATTATTTATTCTTTTTACACGCGATACGATCGCGCGGGAGCAGGTGTTTTGTCTCTATCATTTTATATTCTGCCAATTTTTTTTCTATTACCGTCTCTTTGAATTCGAAAATGTCACGACTTGTTTAAATCTGCATTTTACTTTTCTGTTATGCTCAATGGCAGGATCCCATTGGGGTGATTCTTTAATCGCATTTTCTGCTTCCCGGTCGAATCTTTCGCTAAAAGTTGTACTTGTATATACATTTTCTACCATTCCGTCTTCATTAACAGTAAAATCTACGGTAACCACTGCCGTATCACCATTAATGATTTTCTGATTAAACGGGTAATAGATTTTTTTATCTAGATATTTAAGCCATGAATTTTTATCATCATTGTAAATGAATCTAGCTGGCTTATCATGATTAGTTGTATCATTCATCTGAATGCCATCTTCGTCAAAGTATTTCTTGTCAATCAATTTTGAATCGGAATAAGTTTCTAATGAGCTGTTTTTTCCATTTATATGATAGTATTTCCATAAACCATCTTGTTTATGTCCTGCTGAATATTTCCCTCTCGACGAAATAGAACCATTATCAAACCAAGACACAGAATAACCGCTACCATCTTCATTTGTGTAAATTGAATCAGATAAGTAACCGTTAGGATACCACGACAAACTTGTACCAATCTGTTTACCATGAATATAAACAGTTGAATCACTCAACATTTTATTGATATGAAAACTCAACCAGAGTTCTTCTTTTTCACCATTCACATATTTTCCTACTGCTTTAGGAGAACCATTGGCATGAAAATAATAAAATTTTCCGGTAGGAATTTGAAGTAATGAATCTTTGTAATTGCCGTACATCTGTAATTTACGTTCTCTAATATAAAAATCTTTCCGGCAATATCCGGAATCTGTTTTAACTACAAGACTATAAAACCTTGCAACATTAGGTTTACATTCATTCATTCGGAAGTCAAAGAACTTTTCAGTTTTTTGAGCATTCATTTGTGAAAACACAAATAATAAAACGAGGAAATATATTTTTTTTAGTGGAATAAGTCTGTTCATATCTTCATTGTTCTTATAACTAATCTTGTTGTTTTCATTTTTTATAGCTGGTTAGCGTACGAGGTCGTTCCGACCGCAGAAAGCCTAAGTATTGGCAGCTGGCCGTTCAGCCGTTATTTAGTCATCATTTATTTTTCGTTTTGTTTTCTTGTCAAATGTGCAAACTATAAGCAAAATGCGGTCAATTTGCACAGCACTAAATAATTTACACCGAACAATAGAAAATCAATGCAATACTAATTGAATCGTATTACTTTTAATTATCACCTCTCCCCAACTGCCTTCCAAAAAATATTTAGTCCCTTCATAAAAGAAACTATCAATATTCCCAAGATCTTTTTCAATATTTGCGTCATAAGAGTAATTCTCAGTATTTTTTTCAATCCAACTAATTTTTTCCAATTCAGCAAAAACCATTTCTCCAAGACGATAACAATATCGTTCATTTTTTTTGGGTGCTTTGTAAAACGGATGTGATTCACAAAGTACGAAATCCATTTTAAACAATATCTTATCTGATTGTTCGATAATTTCTAAAACATAACTATCCTCTAGATAAATATTTTTTAGCACTTCGATATTAAAATATTCTTTCATATTACGTTTACTCGGCAATCTTTGGGATTCTGCAAATTTTTAAATAATACTGTTTTCATTTTCGGTTCAGTTTTTTTATATCAAAATCTATTATTTAGATGTCACTGTTTAATTTTTTCGGCTTGCTGCAAACGACAGTCTGCGCAAAAACTCCAAACTGTTGGACAAAGTTAATGAAGTTTTATTATGTTAAGCATTTTTGCTGTATTTTCTTGCCTGTTTTTTTAGATTGTTTTTGGGTTTCGGATTCGGATTGCCAAACCTATTGCAAGCGAGAATAAGGTTCAACCGACGCTTCTGTGCTGGGTTCCCGTCTTACGGGACAGGCAGTTCCGACCGCAGGAAAGGCTTCTATTAGGGGCTAGTTTTTTTGTTATACCTTGATTCGCTTTTTTTCATATGCTCGATATAATTTTCTTGATTTCTGTTATTAAATGAATTGGGTCGAGTGTCTGCGTATGAATAACACAAGAAAGTTTTCCGTATTTTATAGTTAGTTTTGCTATTTGACAGTTTAATATGCATTTTGAAAAGTTGTCTATGAAATTTTTGTCTACTGGGTGACTGAACTTCATAAAGTAAGGCTCTGGAATAGTCTCTTTAATTTCTGTCCCACAAAAGAGGCGTCTGAACATTGATCTCCCAACAATTACCTTTAATCTTTTACTGAGTCCATGTACAAATACCTCCACGCCAGCATAATCTATCGCATCCTGTGCCCCAATCACTGCATTTTGAGTGCTTTGATGTTTATGAAATCGTAAGTGGAACACGTATCCGTTCATGTCGTAAGTCGTTGCAACTTCATAACCATAGGCATTGCAAAAACCTGAGCATTCAAGATTTAATGTCTTGAGTTTACTTTCAATCGTTTCGCAATAACTTTTATTTGCGTCGAAGAAAGAAGATTCAACCTGTTCGTAATTAATCACTTTTTATTTTTTTTTAAAAATTTCCCCTCGCTGCCGCACGTCCCGATAACTATCGGGGGTATCGTGTGGCATGACTATATTATTTATTTTTTTCCACGCGATACAATCGCGCGGAAGCAGGGCGACTATTCACTCATTTAATTTATATTCGTGAGGACGAGAGCTGTTTCAGTTTTCGCTTTTAATTCTTTTAAAATAATCGGAAATTAAAAGTAGCAATTTATTTGTAATGGTTCTCTCATCATCGTTAGGCGACAAAACAATATGAGTATTGCAATATATTATGCATTTATCTAAGTCCTCAGCTCTTAGTTTACTTATTTCTTCAATTAACTGGCGATTGATTTCCCAGTATATATTTTGAGAGAAAAAGACACTGTTTGACTTGATTTTTGCAAATCTGCGCTTGAATCTTTCTTCTCTACTGAAATAAGTGAAGGGGTGCGACATGTCAGACAGAAAAATCAAAGCCTTTAAAATTTCAGATTTCTTTTTTTCAGCATCTACCTGTACCTGTACCGAACGAAGCTGATAAGTAACTGGTTGCATAAGCACATTACACTTTGACGAATCAGTAAGCAAATCATGAACGCTCAACAAACGAGGACAATAACCTATTGCAGTGATCATTAAAGTATCCTCGCGCAAACAGCTGAATTCGAACTTTCCATCAAACTCAGCTACAGTTATCCTATTTTTCGACAACTTGATGGTTGCATTAGGAACAGAATTTTTAGTTATCTTATCCAACACAAAACCCCTGATTGTTATGAGTTTTTGAGCAGAGATATGATCTACTAAAACAATTTGTCCAATTAGAAATAAAATGCATGTAAAAGTGACAACCCAACGACTACTTACTGAATTCATATATACTTTTGATGTTTATTTATGTATATAAAGTAAAATGACAATCGGCTTTTGCAGCAATAGAAAATTCTTAACTTTGCAAGTGAAAAAACATGAATTTACTCCCGTCCTACCGGATTTCCTCATTAAATGTATAAAGTCTCACACCCGCTGCCGTACGTCCCGATAACTATCGGGATTTTCTTCTTAACGCTCGCCAGAATGAACCTCCTGCAAGCGGGAATACGGTTCAACCGACGCTTCTGTGATGGGTTCCCGTCTTACGGGACAGGCAGTTCCGACCGCAGGAAGCATAAGTATTATGGGCTAGGTGCTTGTTTCATTTGTTTGTTTTCTATATGTCACTAAAATGACTTAGTTTTACCATTTTTGAGATTTTAATTTTGTCTGTATCTTTTCTACTTCTCCTTCAATGTCCTTTTTCGTCAAATATATTCTTAGAGAATCGACAACTGCAAAATCTTGACTCCATTTTTCAATATCTACTCCCAGTAAATATGAACTCTTATTTGTATTCATAAATAGGGTATCTTTATATTCAATAAATTCAGTCTCGGATTTTACAGAATAACTCGTTTCATCACCAGAATAATTAATTCGTAATTGAAACGGTTTATATCCTTTTTTTGAAACAACAACAATAGGTGCAGTCTTGTGATTTCCTGTCGATGTATAAACTTCAAAATATCCGTCATTATCTGTTTGGACAATATCTTTGTCTTCTAATAAATTCACTGTTGCATTTGAAATTGGTTTCCCTGTTTCTTTGTCAAATACTCTTCCTTTCATTCCTGTACTCATATTACAAGACATAAAAAGTAAAATACAAGTGCTTAAAATTGTCAATCTTATATTCATATTTTTAATTCAAAAAATTCTCTAAACGAAATCATTTATTTTTTCTGCACTTGCCCCTAACGCCAGTCTGCGCAAAAACTCCAAACTGTTGGACAAAGTTAATGAAGTTTTATTCTGCTAAGCATTTCTGCTGTATTTTCTTGCTTGTTTTTTAGATTGCTTTTTTGGTTTCAAATTCGTATTGCCAAACCTATTGCAAGCGGGAATACGGTTCAACCGACGCTTCCTTGCTGGGTCGTGCCGACCACAGGAAGCCTTAGTATTAGCAGCAGTCTATTTTTTGTTTTTTTCGCTCAATGCTTTCAAATAAAAATTATGTCCATCTACTGAAAATTTCACTGCCTGATTTAAACCAAATCCATCAGGAAATTTTTCAAGTATTTTGTATACAAAAAGTCTTTTGAATAAATTTAATTCATCCTTGCCCAAATATGCTATCTCTACATATAAATGTCCATATTCAACAATATATTCAAAAAGATTTTTATTTAAATTTGAATCGATATCTCGATATTTTGATTTTTCCAATAATTCTTTTAATTCCCTAAATGTCAAATTTGAATATAACACATTACTGTTTTCAGTATTTTTATTTCTTAACTCGGAGTTTTCTTTAGTTAATCGTCCAATTTCTTCTGCTAATGCAGCTGTATTAATATTGTTATCACCTCTTATCCAACCTATAAGTTCCTTTCTATATGCGAAATCAGATAGTGTTTCATGAATCGAAATTTTTATGTCCTTCTTATCATCGTAAAATCTCACTAAATTTGTCAAAACTAATTCTTTAAACAGTTTTAATTCTTTCACATTCTCTTGTTCTATAACAAAAGAACCATTTTCTTTTATTTTCTTTTCTAATGCTTCTTTACTTATGACAATCGCAAAAAGAGGTTTGTTTATGGACATTGCATATTCGTATTCTAAATGCGTATAACTTTTGCCTGATTTTTTTTCTAAACTCCCGTATCGACCACCTAAAATGAGTAAATAAATGTCTGATTCATCAATCCAACGTTTTATAACTGTCATTTGAGATTCATCTCCTGCTGAAAAAAGTTCCATTCCAGCAGGAATATTGCCTGAAGAAAGAATTGCTTCAACTGCTGCTTGTCGTTCTTCTTATAAGTCAGTGAAAGTTGATGAAACAAATACTTGTAATTTTTTATCTTTCATGTCTTGAGTTTTTTTAGATTGCTGCTAACGACAGACTGCGCAAAAACTAAAATTAGAACTTTGAGAGTTCGATATTTGAATTTTTTCTCAGATAGGTAGGTATCCAGGACCGCTTAAGTTTTTGCGCAGACTGACGACCGAGGCTATGGGCATTTGGCGGTTTGCGGGAGCATTCGCTGTCGTGGAACGACAAAGTGAATGCGGGAGCAACACCTGCTAAATGCACGTCAGCCAGCCAATGACCCATAGGCGTGTGTTGAACTAAACCGTTCCGGTAAAAAAGATTAGTGATAATTTTGAAGCGTAAAAAAACTTCAAATAATTATCATTATGAATCAAAACAAATCTTTCCAGAGTTTGCAGACTAATGAGATGCAAAT
>JAQTOL010000113.1 GCA_028748945.1 Paludibacter sp. | reverse complement strand
TTTCAACCTGCCGAATTAGCCAAAGTGGCAACCTCACTGGCACTGGCCAAGTTCATGAGTGCATACAATTACAGATTAAAAAACTGGAAAGACCTTGTTCCACTCGGATTAATTGCTTTCTTGCCGCTTACGCTTATTATATTGCAGAAGGAAACCGGCTCGGCCCTGGTTTTTGTAGCATTCTTGCTGATGTTTTACCGCGAAGGCATGAATGGAATTGTCTTATTAATCGGGACATTTGCCATATTCCTTTTTGTTATTGTTATCAGGTTAGGCATTATCCCGATACAAATAGACAGAGGAAGTCTGGGGATTGTATTATCCATGCTTGCCATTCTGGTTATACAATTCGGTTATGCGTTTTTCTTTGCCCGAAACAAAAAAGAAGCTGCTTTTCTTTTATTTGGAATTGCCGGCATTGCACTTGTTATGTACATTTTAAATTTCTGGTTTAGAATTAACTATGACATTGTTGCGGTGGTTACGGTTTTAGCTTCTTGTCTGTATTGGTTTTTTCTTGAAATCTTTTACCGGTTTAAGAAGTATTGGTTTATTATTTTCTTTTCGCTTGGATCTCTCCTTTTCAGTTTCTCATCCTATTATCTGTTCGAAAAAGTGTTGGAACCCCACCAACAAATTCGTATTAAAATATTACTGAATATGGAGAGTGACCTGACCGGTGCCGGTTATAATGTAAACCAATCGAAAATTGCCATTGGTTCCGGAGGATTTTTGGGAAAAGGCTTTCTGAATGGCACCCAAACGAAACTTAAATATGTCCCGGAGCAGGACACAGATTTTATTTTTTGTACAGTAGGAGAAGAACATGGATTTTGGGGATCCACATTAGTACTGTTTGTTTATTGGCTTCTTTTTATGCGGATATTGCGGATGGCCGAGCGACAGCGCGATACTTTTAACCGGGTTTATGCCTATTGTGTCGTCAGCATACTCTTTTTTCACTTAATGATTAACATTGGGATGGTTCTTGGAATGATGCCCGTCATTGGTATTCCGTTGCCATTCTTTAGTTATGGTGGCTCCTCACTGTGGGGATTCACTATTCTGTTGTTTATATTGCTCAGATTAGATGCCGGTCGACTTGAGAGGATGCGTTAGATTAACTGTACCTTATTTTCCGGATTAACGGAACGATATTAAAAACTATTATCCACACTCATAAATTCCGGTTTTGAACAGCATAGAACCCTGCGGTTCCAACTAATGGGAAGCAGAAAACTCCTGCCAGTAAATAATAGACAGAAACTTTTTCAAATATAAGCAACACCTGTTGAAACAATCCGGTGCTCAAACCAAAGTACAAAGAGATTGCCATACCAATTGCCGCAAAAACCCATACAATCCAACTCCAATCAGTTTGTGCCGGTAAATTGCGCATAACACCTTGTGTGAATCCATTATCTGCAATTTCCTGTTTGTTTTCGCTGAAAAAGCTTTTCAGCAATTTGTCATTCGTTTCCATATCCTTCTTTTGTTAAGTAAACAGCTAATTTTTCTTTCCCTTTCAGGATATATGTTTTCACTGTCCCCAATGGACAATTCATAATTTTAGCTATTTCATTATGCGTTTTATCTTCCATATAAAACAATAATACAGCAGATTGTTCTTCCTTACGCAGCATCTTTAACGCTTTATAAATATCCAATTTTTCTGCCGAAAATTCATTATGAGTTTGATATTGACTGTCAATAACCTGCTCTTCGATATCTGCATAATGTTTTTGTGCCCGAACTGAATCGTAAAAAACATTGTAAGCAATCCTGTAAAGCCATGTTGAAAATCCAGAAATACCTTTGAAAGCACTTATATTTAAATAAGCTTTGATAAATGTTTCCTGTGCCAGATCGTCACTTAACTGACCATCGCCCGACGTCAGGTTCAGAAAGAACCGACGTATGGGCGATTGATACTTACAGGTCAGTTTATCGAATGCACTTTTATCTCCGAACAGTGCAACCTGTGTGACCCAGCGGATATCATCCGTGTTGCTCATTGTTTGGAGTTGAATCAGTTTTCGGTTTATCAAGATAATGAACCAACAAATAACCAATACCGACAAAGGTAGGAACAATTCCAATGAATAATCCCTTATTTTCACCCATCACAAGAAATGAAATTACAACAGCTACTCCAACAGCCAACCATAAAATTCCCCTTTTAAAATTTGATACGTTATCTGCCTTTTTAGGCTCGTCAAAAAAATGATCGGGAATTGTCTGCCCCATTTCAATCGATTTTGTGTACAAATCGTAACGTCGTTTCGATTCTTCATTTTTTGCTCTTACATTAAGAGTGATAATTACCGCAGCAAAAAGGAATGGCAATAAACAAATGAGTACAATGCCGGCGCCGTTTAAAGGCATATCCGACCTTCCTTCATTTTCAATTTCCTGTCTCCTTACTTCATTCTCGCCTTTCTTTAGTTCAAGAATTTGATCCGCCGACAATTTTGAATACATGACCGAGTCTTTCTTTTGTTCCTGAATTTCCTTGCTATTTTTGATAATTTCGCTTTTCAGGCTGTCGACATTTATACCGGCATTTGCGGTATTTACTCCGACAAATAATGTCAAAGCCAATAAAAATAATCCGATTCGTTTCATAATAATCTGTTTTAAAATGTAAATTTAGTGTTTGTTTTCTAATTAGACGCAACGAACTATCGATTTGGATTTGAAAAAAATAAAAAAAACAGAGATTTAACAGATATGATTGTTCTTCTGAATAAATCAAATACTATTCATATATTAGTCGGGAAAAACACAGAATTAATTTTTTTATGAACAATGTGTTTTTTTGAATAAAGTTCTATGTGAATAGGGCTTTATTTTTTATCAATACTGTCCACAAAACAGACTTGATTAGTTGTATTTGACGTATACGCTAATTTTGCAATCTATTGCTTGAGTTTATATGCAGGTTCAAAAAAAGTTTTAAAAAAAAATTATAACAGACGATTTCAGGAGAATGGTCTGTTTAATGAATTATTGGTGGGAACAAAATATCTTTCGCAATTACCTTCTTTCTGTATATATAAAAAGAGAAACAGACCTTAAAAAGCATGCGCAATTTGTTTCCATCTTTGACCTTTTTTTCATCCATTCCTCCAAATATAAAAGTTTATCTTTGTTTTCAGATTTCGATTAATAAAAAACTATTCAATTATTCACAACTTATAATTTCAAGTATTATGAAAAAAATCTTTACCCTAATTGTTTTGTTCATATCTTTTTGTATGATATTGCCCTTAAATGCACAAAACCTGCTTAGCGGATGGGATGGCAATGGAGTTACAGGCGATTTATCAAAACCAAGTGATGTCGGTTGGTTAAACGCACCAGCAACTACTGCAAATCTTTGGAACGTAGCCAATGGCAGTAGTGGTTGTCGTTTCAGAGATTCCGGGGTTTCGGGAGGTTATACGGCAAACTCAGTCTCTTATGAAAACGCGGCTACAACATATTTGACTTCACGATACCTAATGGTACGCTGGGATAATTCTGCATATTCAACTTCATATTATGCTTATCCTGTAACATTGCAAGCTAATACTTCCTATACCTTCACAATGGATTACTTTTATGGTGGTAGTGGAAGTGCCGGCCTGACCCTTACAGCGGGTATAAGTACTACCGTGGATAAAACCGGTCAGTTATCTTCAAGTACATTCACCACTACGGCAGTAAATGTGGTGCGTAAAGGTTCATTTATATTTACTTCGGGACCAACTGATGGTACCTATTATTTTACTTTTAACGGCGCCTGGGCCTGGTTTGGAGTTGCAAATCTGAATCTTGTTAAAAGTTCAGACCTAATGGATGATTTAAATACTCAGTATACGAATCTGACACTTGGTAATTTGAATGGAGTAAGTTCAAAAATCACATTACCAAAAACTGCCGGGTCAAAAGGAGTCACAATTCGTTGGGCATCATCTAAACCTGCAATAATTGATACATTAGGTAATGTTAATCATCCTGCCAAATACGATGCAATTGTGAATTTGACTGCCACCTTATCACAAACAATTGATGGGGAACCTTTTACTCTATCTAAATCTTTTACGGCCAAAGTGATGGGAATTATACCTACGCCTGACCAAATAGCTAAATGGGACTTTAAAACAGCCAATATTACGTTAGAAAATGACACACTAAAAGTCACCGATGAATTGAGCGGTTTCAAAGGCAAGCTTGTCAACGATGCGCGTATCCGTACAATTGGGACAACTGAAAAGATAAATGTCTTAGATTTAGGGAATGGAAAAGGATATTTTGATATGGGTAAAGAAATTGGGAAAATTATCTACGGATTAGCGGATCATACAATTATGGGCTACTTTCGGGTTGACAATGCCTATACCAATCTAACTGCAAATGGAAATTATATCTGGAATTTTGGTAATTCGGACAATATTGGCAGTAATGCTAATGGTTGGATGTATGGGCGATTGGGTGCTGAAGCAGCAGGCCTTTCATCGGGAGGATCACCCAGTACTTCTACCAGTGCAGCAACTCCGGTTCCACAAGGAGCATGGCATCATATTGCATATACTTTGAGCGGAACAACAGGAACAGTCTATATTGATGGCATGCAGGTTGCACAAAAAACAAACATGCCTTTACCTGGCATTGCATTAGTAAAAGATAGTATGTCCGGAACCATTTGTAACTGGTTGGGGCGTTCAAGTTGGGCATCCGATGCTTACCTTCAACAAACCTTATTGTATGATTTCAGAATGTTTAGTTTTACATTAACCCCCGATGACTTAAACATTGGATTTGAAGGTTTTGATGGAATTGGAGCAACCCTGGATAGACTGAACATGGCTTATGCGGAAAATTCGGATTATACAGCACCGGAACTAACCACTGAAATGAATAATCTTTCGCTGGGTGATTTAAGTGCCATTACATCAAATATCACGCTACCATCGACTGGTTCTTTGGATCCTTCAATAGCAATTATTTGGAAAACGTCCAATGCTAATTTAATTTCTGCAACCGGTGTAGTTACACGCCCAGGCTATTATAATTATAATGTTACGTTAACAGCAACCCTGACTAAAAACGGTCAATCTATAACCAAAGCCTTTCCGGCAACTGTTGTAGTCGCAGATGGAACACAATTTAGCAATAATTTGTTGGTAAAATATGATTTTTCTACGATGATGTCTGATACTTTAGTAACCGATGTTGCTGAAAAACATTTCACGGGAGTATTAAAGAACGATGCAACTATCCGCACTATTGGTACTACCAATAAATATAATGTACTGAGTTTGGGTGACAGTATCGGATATTTTGATATGGGAAAGGAAGTTGGTAAGCTAATGTACAATCTCAGTGATTATACAATGAGTGCCTATTACCGTATTGATACAGCTTATACCGGATTAAGCAGTGCCGGTAACTTTTTATGGAATTTTTCAAATAGTACTATGGCCGGTACAGATCAAAATGGCTATATTATAGGGGCATTAAATAATCAAAGCGTGAGTATAACTCCGAAGTATTATACTGCAGCTTCCGGAAATCAGGCAGTAAGTTTTGGAGTAGCTGCTCTTATGGGTGGGTGGCATAATTTGACTTACACCCAAAATGGAACGGTCGGAACGGTTTATATAGATGGTATGCCAATGGCAACAAACGATTCGATAACCAATCTTCCTTCAACAGCATTAGCAAAAGATGGACAGTTGGGAACACTTTACAACTGGATTGGGCGTTCTTGCTTTACTAGTGATGTTTACTTGCGTAAAACATTGGTTTACGATGTCAGGTTGTATAAAACTGCTTTAACCGATGAACAAATTCAAACTTCAGTTTTGAATGTAGGTGCAACAATTAATGCACTTGATGCTGCCTATGAGGAAACTCCGAATGCGCTTAAATCGGTTCTGAATACTCAGTTCAGCGTTGTTTCTTCATTCGGCTCAATCAAAATTACCGGATTAGCAGGGAATGAAAAAGTGTCATTGTACGACATAACAGGTCGTCAGTTGAAAGTAAATAATCCTTCAATGATTCCTGTAAATACGGGAGTTTATATTGTACGCATTAATAACTTTGCAACGAAAGTTCTTGTCAGATAAAAGGTTTCTTCGGGTTTAGTCAGCAGCAATCGAATTCTCATCAGCAATCCTCTTGACTGAACCCGAAGATAAACGAACTTTTGTATAGTATTAAACCAACTAATTTATTATCAAATTCAAACATAAAAATTACCATTAAATTACACAATCATGAAAAAAAAATCTTACCTAATTATTTTTTGTCTTTTATGGGTATTTTTACAGACATCTGCTGTAAATGTGACTCCTCAGACAGGCGTTTTTTATAAAATTATACAGACGCCATCCAACATGGTATTTGGTGCATTATCAACACAACCTGTCGTACAGAAAGATACTACCACTTTAGATCAGGCATTTGAATTTATCCCGGTCGAAGGTCTCACAGACACGTATTATATCCGTAACTATTCCGGCATGTACCTGAACAAAAAGGCTAGTAGTAACTGGAGTACGATTTACGAAACCACTACAAATACCACCAGCTCTCAATGGGTGATTGTAGACGATGCCAGCAGTACAACCGCATTTCGGTTAATGCTTGTAATGAATAGCAAATACCTGGCAACAGATGGAATAACTACAAATTCATATATGTATTGCGATAAAGCAGTCGATCATGCAAATGGGATTTTTACATTGGTTCAAACTTCAGTTCCCAGTGATATTAATGTCGCATATAAGAATCTGACTCTTGGTTCAATTGATGCTGTAACTTCGGATATAACATTACCGTCAACTGTTGGTACTGCCGGAGTAACAATCCGGTGGGCTTCATCAAACCAGTTGGTTGTAGATACATTAGGACATGTAACCCGGCCTGCAAAATATAACGCTGTCGTGAAACTGACAGCAACATTATCTCAAACATTAGCAGGAATTACTTACACATTGAATAAGATTTTCACGGTGAAAGTACTGGGAATTATTCCTACTCCGGAAGAAATTGCAGAATGGAATTTCTCAACTGCCAATATCTCTGTTACTGATAAATCAATAAATGTCACCGACATTAAAAGTGGTTTTAAAGCCACACTTGTAAACGATGCAAGTATCCGGACTATTGGAACAACTCAACAAATCAATGTTCTGGATCTTGGTAGCGGAACAGGTTACCTCGATATGGGAACCGAAATTGGGAAAACCATTTATTCACTCAGCAATTATACAATGTGTTGCTATTTCAGGGTTGATGACACTTATACAAACCTGACAAGCAATGGTAACTTTATTTGGACATTATCTAACACAGCTGATGCGCCAACTGAAAAAAATGGATATATTATCGGTCACCTGAATTCTCAAATACAGGAAGTCACCCCTACAGACTATCAGTCGGGTAATCAAGGTTTATCTGTTGGTTCTGCCGCAGCACAAGGTAGCTGGCATCATTTTGCTTATGTACAAAAAGGAGATACAGGTACAATTTACGTCGATGGCATATTGGCTAAAACAGGCTCTTTCACCAACTTGCCTGCAACAACTGTAAACATTGCCGGTCGCACAGGTACGCTTTACAACTGGCTTGGACGTTCATGTTATCCAACAGATGCTTATCTTCAAAAAACATTGTTATATGATTTCAGACTGTTGAGTATTCCTGTGTCAGCAGATGACCTGAACTTTGGATTCGAAGTCCCTGCCACAATTGATAAATTAAATGTGGCATACGGTGAAAATCCAGATTATAAACTACCGGAATTAACTGTCGAACAGGGTAAACTAGACCTTGGCGACTTATCGGCAGTCACATCGAACATAACTTTACCAACTCAGGCGTCGGATCCTACTGTTTCAATCTCATGGAAATCATCCAATAATAACCTGATCGATTCGACCGGAATGGTAACACGTCCGAATTACTTCAGTTATCCCGACACTTTGACAGCCACATTGTCCAAAAACGGGCAAAAAGTTTTTAAAGCATTTCCTGCAGTGGTAGTGGTAAAAGATGGAACTCAGTATACCAATAATCTTTTGGTGAAATATGACTTCTCTTCGGTTACCGACTCTGTTGTAACTGATGTTGCAGAAAAACACCTGACCGGGATACTAAAAAAAGATGCAACAATTCGTTCAATCGGAAGCACCGTGAAGTACAATGTCCTGAGCCTGGGTGACAGTATCGGATACTTTGATATGGGAAGCGAAGTAGGAAAACTTATGTACAACCTGCATGATTTCACTTTGAGTGCTTATGTACGCATTGATTCATCTTATACCGGTTTGCATTATAATGGCAACTTCTTATGGAATTTTTCAAATACTAAAAATGCACTTAATGATCCAACCGGTTATCTGATTTTGAGTTTAAGGAACCAGGCCGCAACAATTTCACCAACCGACTGGAATATTGAACAAACGATAGCTGTTGCTGATTCCGCCTTCAAAGCAAGCTGGCATAACTTTACATATACACAAAGTGGAACTACTGGAACACTTTATGTAGATGGCATGCCTATCGTAAGTGATACAGTAACAAGCCTGCCTTCTAATACACTTAGAAGATCGGGACAACTTGGAACACTTTATAACTGGATCGGACGTTCTTGTTATGCAGGAGATGTGTATTTACGTAAGTCTTTGGTTTATGACTTCAGACTCTACAGTACCGCCCTGACCGATGAGCAAATTCAAAATTCAGTTTTAAATGTAGGTGCAACAGTCAATGCACTTAATGCTGCCTATGAGGAAACTCCGAATGCGCTTAAATCGGTACTGAATTCAA
>JAQTOL010000112.1 GCA_028748945.1 Paludibacter sp. | reverse complement strand
CTTTATAAACGTAGTTCTCGAACATGGTACTATCCGGTTCGAAATAAATCTTCGTGCCGCGATCGGAATTATCAGGAAAAATATCCGAATCGGAAACCAGTTTGCCTTTTTCAAATTCTGCTTTCCAGCTTTGCCCTTCCCTGAAACTTTGTACTACAAATGTAGACGAAAGTGCATTCACAGCCTTAGTTCCCACTCCATTCAACCCAACCGATTTCTTGAAGGCCTTCGAATCATACTTTCCGCCGGTATTCATAATGGAAACCGCTTCTATCATTTTTCCAAGCGGGATTCCACGTCCGTAGTCACGTACGCTAACACGGCCTTCCACAACACTCACATCTATGTTTCTTCCGGCTCCCATACGATATTCATCGATACAGTTATCCAGTACTTCTTTCAACAATACATAGATCCCGTCGTCCACATGTGTACCATCTCCCAGTTTTCCAATGTACATACCCGGACGACGTCGAACATGTTCGAGCCCTTCGAGGGTTATAATGTTGCTATCGCCGTAGTCAACCAATTGCGATTCGTTTATAAATTCTTCCATATGAAATTATTTAAAAAAACTTTTCCAAAGTTAGTATTATTTTGCCAGCCAGCTTTCAGGATTCAATAAGTTTCTGTCTTTCCAAACCTGAAAATATAATTCGGTTTTATTATCATGCTCACTGTCGGTGTAAATTACACCAATCGTTTGTTTAGCAGAAAGTTTTTCGCCCTCATGTACATAAATATTCGTTAGATTTGCATACACGGTTCTGAAATTTCCATGTTGAACAATCACGGCATTATTACTTCCCGGAATTGAAAAACACTGCGTAACGACACCTTCGAATACGCAGCGGGCCGTACTTCCGATTGGAGCCTTAATATAAATACCTTTATTATTTGTTGTTACATATTTTAAAACCGGATGCTGCTGAATCCCAAAATGACCGCTGACAAAACCATTGGTTGTTGGCCATGGTAAACGTCCCTGATTTCGTTGGAAGTCACCTGAAAGAAGGGTTTCTTCCTTGGTAAGTCTTGAAACGGATCCAGAACTACTTGGAGTAGTTGTACTTTTAGATGATCCTCTCGTAGATGTTCCTCTCGATTTGTTTTCTCTGGCAAGTCTTTTACGCTCATCGGCCTGGCGTTTGATCTCAGCTCTACGAATTTCAGCTGCAATAATTTGTTCAATTTTATTGTTCAGTTGGTTGGCCTTTTTTTGTTGAACCTTTAAATCATCGCGCAGTTTCTTTTCCTTTTTCTGCAAGTCGGTTAACAGCGCTTTTTCCTGCTGTTCATTTTTCGACAATTTCTGTGTTTCAGTTTCTTTTTGTTTGACAACGCTTACTTTATTTGATTTATTTTTGTTCAGGCTGTCATTCTTTTCAGCTATCTGGGCTTCTACTTTCTGAATTTCAAGTACCTGTTTTTTTCTGTAATCGCTAAATTCCTGCAAATAGCGCACTCTTCGATAGGATTGGTCAAAGGTTTTAGCCGACAAAACGAACATAATCTTGGCGTACATACTTCGTTTGATATGTGCTTCCTGAACAAGTTTTACATACTCGGACTTTAAGGATTGTAACCGGTTTTCAAGCAACCGTTTTTCTTGTGCCAGCCGTTGCATTTCCGAATCCATCAAACTGATTTCGCTACTGATATTTTTAATTAATACTTTTCGTTCTTTGATGTTTTTATTGAGGATGTTCAATTTATTCAATGAACTCCGCTGAGATTTTTTGGTCTCATTTAGCATCTTGTTGGTAGTTTCCAACTTTTGCAATGTTTGTTTGCGTTGATTTTGCAACTCTTTCACAGATTGTGCCTGTAAATTGAACTGTAAAACCATAGTCCCTAAGATAAGTACCAATATTCGTATTTTTTTTTGTAAACGCATCGAAGTATTTATTATAAATTTATTTCTTAATCAATTGGTTAATATTACTTAGCGAGTAATGTTCAGTATTCGTTGGCTGAAATTTTACATCGGTATTAAATTCAACTTTTGAAATTGTGAATTCAAAGGAAGCTCTGCTTTTTTCACCCGAAGCATTCATCGTAATTTTTTGGGGAAAGTTAACCCCGCTCACACTCGTAAAATCAGAATAATCCGTCGTCAGTTGAACCGGGCTGTTTTTATCTTTCAGCACCACCTGTCGAATTGCATTTGTAGCTGAAATTTCGGTGCTTTGTTCAATAGAAGAACTGTGATAATCAATTTTCTTCAGGTTTGGAGGCAGTTGGGTCAACGTACAACTGTCGGGATAAATATTTTTCCCTCCCACGCAGAAAAACTGATTAAAAAGCAAAGACTGTAAACTATGGAAATCAATGTCCACACCAAGATATTTGGATAGAAATTTATAATCGGTTTCATAATAATTGCGGTTTGTTTTGTCAAAAAGCCGCAAACTAACCGGTGTCAACTCCGCCCGATACAACTCAATACCCATAAAAGGTAAAATGGAGAAATAGATAACAGAATCTTTTTTAATTCTACAAGTAGCCGATACATTCACTCTTCGTTCACCCAGAGTTAATTCCAGTGACATTTTACTTACATTTGCAGTATTGAACTTTGGTTGTGTCGACTGTACCTGTTCAATTACCTGTGCCACCGGATTTTTGGACGTATTTATTCCTTTCGAAACTGTTCGGGTTGTTTTACAAGAACTTAGAATCAAAATTGTTATCAATATGATACCCAACTGTTGATTCACTATTCTCCTGAAGTATTTGTTTTTTTTTAAGGACATAGCTTGTAATTGATTATTTATTTTCTTACCCAACCTTTCTTCTCAATCTTTTCTTTAAGTTCTTCCGTCTTGTTTCCGGCATCATACGATTTCTGCCACATTTCCAACGCTTTTGCATCATTCTTCCCATCATCTTTTCCACTCATCCATAATATGTCGCCATAGTGCTCCAGAAGAATGCCGGGATCATCGCCTTTCGGGAGATTATCAACTGCCTTTTCAATATAAAATATTGCCAGAGAATAATTGGCTTCCTGATATAGAACCCAGGCATAAGTATCCAGATAAGTACTGTTATTTGGTTCCAGTTCCACGGTCTTAGCGCTCATTCGCTCGGCTTTATTCAATTCTTTTTTCTCCAGTGATAAATAATAAGCGTAATTATTCATGACCAGAATATTTTTCGGATTGTATTTCAATGCTTCATCGTAGTTGATAAAGGCTGAGTCTTTTTGTTCTAATTTGAAATAAACATCTGCAATCTGAGCATAGAAATCACTTTTCATTCCGGTTTGGTCGGTTGTAATGAATGGTATGGCGGTTTTATAAGTAAGCAAGGCACCCCGGTAATCAGCCAGTTGAAATTGTGCAATTCCACGGTAGAAATACCAGGTAGGATTCTTTGGTATATTTTCGATGGCCCGGGTACTTACAGCCAGTAAATGGTTGAAATCTTTATCGGTAGAAGTTAATTGTATAAGCCGGAACCATGTTTGTTCGTTTTTAGGATTAATGGTTAACATGGTTTCCAACTCTGAAATTGCTTCTGCATCACGTTTTAAATACTGTAAAAATAAAGCGTAATATCCGTGCACCTGTTCTTCGAGTGGATATCTGTCAACCAGCATTTTGAAAAGTGATTCAGTTTCGACCAACCTGGTTGAATCTTTAATCATTTTGTCGACATATTGTCCCAGGATATCCATTTTTGTATCCACATCCAACTGGTCGTTTTTTAATGCGGTCACAATGGATTCCATTGCTTTTTCAGGTTGGTTGGTTGTTTTGTAATATTCCGACAACGAAACATAAACATTGGCATTTTGCGGATCTTCCTGCAAAACCTGTTTGTATATTTCATAGGCAAGTTCAGGTTTCTTTTGTTGCATGTAAATGTCGCCACGCAATACCCGGTAGCGGGTCTCGGTTGGATATTTATTGATTAGTTTGTCAATCTCGGCAATCCCTTTCTTAGGTTTTCCCGACAAAATATACAACCTGAATTTATCAAGAGAAAGCGATTCATCAATTCCGTTTAGATTTTCCAGCCGGTCATCTGCTGCAATTGCCTTGTCATATTCCTTGGTTTCTTTGTAAAGCGATGCCAGCATGTTGTAAACTTCTTCCTTATTTGGATATATTTTTTGAAGATCAACGGCTAATTTTATGGCTCTTGGCCAGTTTTTCAAGTTAGAATATATTGAAATCAATTGCACATTGTACCACCAGTTTGACGGAGCTAATCTTACTGAGTTTTCAAGATTTTTTAAAGCAGCTGCTGTTAAGCCGATTGATGCGTTTAATATTCCCATTTCCGATTGGGCGCCTGCATCCAGCGAATCGATAGCAAGGCACAAACGGAATGTTTCCAAAGCCTGGTCGTACTGTTGGTTTTCTTTCAATCTCAAACCTTCGTAGTAATAATAATAAAACTGACGATGCTGAGCATCTGTCAGTCCCGGGTGTGTTGGATTTCCATTAACCAGTGACTTGTTAGAAGCACATGAAGCTAATATCAAAGCAAACAAGAGAAATAAATATTGTATTTTGAGTATACGCTTATAAAAATTCATAATTCATAATTCATAAAGCAAAATTCTTAAAGACTCCGCTTTGATTAAAACTGTTATTAAAGCCATAATTTAGTGGCTTGAGGAAAATTTACGCAAAGATCTTATTTTTGAAAATTGTTTAATGTTTTCCGGTATGACCAAATCCTCCGGCTCCTCTGTCCGTATCGCCTAATTCCAGGACTTCTATTAATTCCGCCTGAACATGCGATGCAATTACCATTTGACAAATTCGTTCTCCGTCGTTGATAATAAACTCCTCGGAAGACAGGTTGACTAATATAACACAAATCTCACCCCGATAATCAGCATCTATCGTCCCCGGTGAATTGAGAATTGTTATGCCTTTTTTTATGGCAAGGCCACTTCTTGGTCTTATTTGAGCTTCATAACCTGAAGGTAATTCTATAAACAAGCCGGTTGGAATGAGTTTTCGTTCCAACGGTTTTAAAACAATGGATTCGGGAATATCGGCACGCAAATCCATTCCGGCTGACAAAACAGTTGCATATTCGGGAAGTGGATGTTTTGAATGATTTACAATGTTGATCTTCATTTATTTTTTCTTTGTTTGAATACAAAACGGATCATAGAATATGCCGGATATTTTTTATTGTTAATCGAATCCGGTCTTAGCTACAAAAATACGATATTTATCGATAACCACCTTTATGTTAAGTTGAAAATTATATTTTTTCTCAAATTAGATGGTAATCATGCTGAAAGTCTCTTTAAATTTCTCAATTTTTAATCAAATCATGTTCTTTGTCTTAATTTTTATCCGACATAATCAAGTAACCATTTTTCAAGGTTAATTGATTTATCAAGTTCCAGTCTTTCTTTAATCGTATTTCTCCGTCGATACATCGTGTTTTTATTGAGTCCTAAAATGGTACATGAATCAGTAATGTCGAGTTGTAGCAAAATAAGTGCCATGACAATTTTATCGGAAGATGTTATAGCTGTAAAATGATCTGACAGTATTTCGAGTTGATTGTTGAAAAGTATATTTACTTCATCAATGTATGATTGCCATTCGGATTCGTTCATTACAGACTGTTTAAGCATTTCGTCCATAAAATTATCGTGAGTAACGTTTCCGGTTGACAGTTTTCCTTTAAGATTTCTGAATTGAAGTGTCGAATTTATCCTGGTTTCCAATTTGTTCAGTAACAGAAGTCGTTTTTGTTCGATTTCAGACAACAATTTTTGCTTTTCCAATTCAGATGCTGCATGTTCTTTCTTCCTGCTGTTGTTTACAATCATCATTTCAAGTAATACGATCAGAACCAGAACCAGTAAAATGGAGATAAAAATTATTTTGTTTCGATTCGAAATTTTCAGATTGTCATTTTCTTTTATTTTTTCAATTAAACTGTATCTTTTGTCAATTTTATATAGTTCGTCACGTTTGTTCTCTACAATTACTGAATTCCGGTATTTATCATATAGTGCTAAATACTCAAACGCTTTTTTATAATTTCCTTTTGCTTTTTCGGCATAAGCACCTGAGAAAAATGTTGATACTTTGTCAGATAGAGACACTGTATCAGGTAGTGCTCTTTGAAAAAAATACATGGCTGAATCCGAACGGTTTAGTTTTGAATATACCAATGAAAGTTTGTTGTAATAATAGGCTGAATTATTGTCAAACCGGTAGGCACTCAGTAAGTATTGTTTGGCTTTTGGCAATTCCCGCCCGTTATTGATGAGAGCTGTGGCTAAACTGAAACTGATATCGTGGTAGTTTGCCGTATCGCCTGCCTGAAGGGAGAGTAATTGTCCCCGATGAAAATAATACAAAACACTATCTGTATTTCCCTTGGAATAATCAGTTGAATTAGCCAATTCTCTAAAGGCATATGCTTCATTTTTGAAGTTACGGGCCTTTTGAAAATAACATTGGGATTTTCTAAAACTAATTAATGATTGATCAAAAACTTCATTTAGCGAATACAAATAACCCATTTGATAATATACCAACCCAAGCAAATTATAAGCATCTGTTTTTTGTGAAATTTCTTCAGCCTGCTTCAAGGCTTGCATCGCATCTTCGTTCTTTTTCTGGTTTTCGTAAATATAACCGAGTAAATAATAAGACAGTCCGCTGTATTTATACATGGAAGTTCCTGCGTAATAATGAATTGAAATCCGAATTAAACTATCGGACAGTATGGTTGAATCTAGCTTATAAAGAGCCTGAGTATAATGCAAACACCAGGCTGCATAATCGGATTTTGATAAAGCTGCAGGATTAGGTATCGATTTGAGTAATTTTTCCGCTTTTTCAGGTGAAACGTCCATAAGACTTTCAGCCTGTAAAATAAGTTGATTGTGCGTGTATTCCTTTTGGCACGAAATCAAAAATAAACCGATTGCCAGCAACCAACAGTATTTTTTCATCATTTTGTCCGGATTTGGTTTTTTCTAAAAGTATTTCCCATTAGCACAAAAGGAAAGAGTTAAAAACGGCGAAATTCTACCGGACAGATTTGTCCTTACAAATAATAATATCTTAAATAAATATATAGCTTTTAATTTCAGATAAATAACTGTGCCGTTTTGTTCTAGTCTTACAAGTATTTTTTTTTGATTTTACAAATTTCTTTCCTAACTTTGAACTGCAAATGTAGTAAAAAATAACACAATATACTTCTAGGTAGATCTATTAAAAAATAATGAGTCTATTACTTCGCAGCAGGAAATGGTTGGTAAAGTGATGTTCTTTTAACCTGGACCTTGTTTGGCTGTATTCTGTTGCGAAGTATAATGAGATTTCCATAAATAAATATATTACCTTAACGTGTTTGTTTCTTGTTCCGGGTCGGTTGCCTAGCAATTCGACCCGGATTTATTTTGGCATATATTGTATATAATCAGTTGTTTAATCTGTTTTTGCCTTTCGAATAAAATAATTCTGAGTGGAAATAGATGTCATATAAATGAATCAATAAGTTATGAATAGATATCCATTAGTTCATTATTTTTTATTGTTTGTGGTAAAGATGGAATATTTTTGTATTTTTGACACGTGGAAACCGATGGACGAAGATTAACGATTCGAGATTGGGCAGAAGACGACCGACCTCGTGAAAAGATGTTACGTAAAGGCGTTCAAAGTCTTACGGATGCAGAGCTGTTGGCTATACTGATCGGTTCGGGAAGTAAAAATGAAACTGTAGTGGAATTGTCCCGTCGGATTTTACACGAATGTAAAGATAATCTGAATGAATTGGCTCAACTCAGTATTCACGATTTGTGTAAACGATTCAAAGGTATCGGAGAAGCGAAGGCTATTACTATTCAGGCGGCTATGGAATTTGGCAGAAGGCGTAAAATGTCGGAAACATTGGAACGAAAGAAAATAAGCTCAAGTATAGATCTTTTTGACTTATTCGAACCTCAATTGGCCGATTTACCACACGAAGAATTTTGGGTCGCCATGCTAAACGGAGCTAATAAATTAATTGACATGAAACGCCTTACTCAGGGAGGTACACGCCAGACGGTAGTGGATATTCCCTTGTTGCTTAAAATGGCTCTTGAAAAATCATCGCCGGTTCTGGCGGTGGCTCACAATCACCCTTCAGGGCAAAACAAACCTAGTCACGAAGATGAAGAAATCACCCGTAGAATTAAAAAAGGATGTGAAGCAATAGGTATTACTCTTCTTGACCATATTATAATAGCACATAACGAGTTTTACAGTTTTAGCGACGAAGGGAAAATATAATAATACAAACTTTTCCAAACTTATATAAATTTGGGAAGATTCTAAACTCCAGAACATGATTTTATTAGAAGTAGAAAATGTAGTCAAACAATTTGCCGGACACCGGGCGTTGGATGGCGTAAGTTTAACTGTTCCTGAAAACACAGTGTATGGTTTGTTAGGCCCCAATGGTGCAGGGAAAACCACTCTTATTCGTATTATCAATTGCATTACAGCCCCCGATAGCGGTGAGGTTCGAATGAACGGAAAAATCCTGACACCAAAAGATATTGAACGCATTGGCTATTTGCCGGAAGAACGCGGGCTTTATAAAAAAATGAAAGTCGGCGAACAGGCTTTGTATTTAGCCCAACTTAAAGGTATGACGAAAACAGATGCGCAAAAGGCACTAAAATACTGGTTCGAAAAATTTGAAATTCAGGCCTGGTGGAATAAGAAGGTTGAAGAACTATCGAAGGGAATGGCTCAAAAAGTACAATTTATCACGACCATTTT
The DNA here is from genome assembly GCA_028748945.1 of Paludibacter sp. GTDB lineage: Bacteria > Bacteroidota > Bacteroidia > Bacteroidales > Paludibacteraceae > Paludibacter. The sequence goes on along the minus strand of JAQTOL010000112.1, from coordinate 68 downwards.
GCACAATCCCAAACTGCTTATTTTCGATGAGCCTTTTAGTGGTTTCGATCCGGTAAATACAGATTTAA
>JAQTOL010000111.1 GCA_028748945.1 Paludibacter sp. | reverse complement strand
ATCAATCGCAGACTTTTGCGAATGGAGCGTGCTCCTAATCCGGCATCAATAAGTATACCGCTCGAAGCGTTACCAATAAAATAACAATTTCCACTACTGCCACTGCCAAAACTTTGAAAACGCAATTTATCCATTATCTGATTTTATGATTACAAAATTAACACTAAAAACTGAAAGTCTGCTTACAAATAAACGGAAATAACGTTAACCGAATATAAATGATTGATAAAGCCATTAAAAAACAAACAGATAGAAGTTTTTTCTATCTGTTTATTTTCAATAAATACTTTATGATTATTTGTCAAAATCGTTTTTTGCATGTGATCCATCGCAAAACGGTTTATTATTGCTATGACCGCACCGACAAAAAAATGTTTTATCGACGCACTCTTTTACTTCGCCCGAAGGCAAATCTAATTTAAAATTTCCCGAAACTACATAAGGACCACCCTTGATGACCTTGACTGAAAATTGAGTTGAATTATCCATTTTTTATATAATTAGTATATTGATTTTTAAACAACTGAAAGTTGAAATAGTTCAGGTATTCCCGGTATGTTGATCTAATTGTTTAATGGTTATTTCATATTAAGAGTGCTGAAGAAATAGTTTATAACCAGTAGTTTAGAGTTTAAAGTAAGTAATATCTGTCCTGTGATTGCTGCATGATTTTTCTTAAATTGTAAATTATAAAATTGAAAATTATGATGAAGTCTTTTGATGGTGTCTGTAAAATGTCCGAAATATGTAGATTCCCGAAATATTGAATGTAAAAAAAGCTGTCACTAAAATCAAGTGACAGCTTTTTATCTGAATTATTATTTCTGCAAACTGATCTATTCTTCGTATACTAATACGTTCTTAACTTCCCATGTTCCAGCGGCATTATCAGAAGCACTACTTAAATATTTAAAAGCAATTCTCACATTGTTCTTTTTTGCATAAGCAGCTAAACTGATTGGAGTAGAAGAAATCAGCGTCCAACTGGCACCACTTGGATAACCGGCATCAGGAATTGTTAATTGAGTCCAGTCTTCTGCTTTAAAATTAGTTCCATCGTATTTTGTTGAAACCCAAACTGTAATTGCTTTGCGCATTTTGTCAGTGCTTGAACCTGAATCACCAAAATATCTTCCAACATGCATGAAGCTAAGCCATGGGGTAATCCTGTCTGATAAATTCATAGCAGGTGAAATTAACCAGTCTTCATTATCAAAATAAGAACCTGAAACATATCCGGTCATTTTCATGTAGTTATAACTATCCCATGCCCAAACCTGATCTCCGGATACGCTGACAGTCGTAAATTCACCTATGCCATCAACCAATCCGAGGAAAATTTCCGAATTGACAAATTGCCAATTACCATCATTGAAAACAAATTTCGCCTTTTTAGCTGTTTTTGCATTGTAAGCCGCCCAATTTGTACCATCATAGATAAATACAGCGTAATTCTGAACAGTAGCTGAACCGTTGTAATATTTATAACGGATTAATCGAACTTCGCCTGATTTGATATAAGGAGTTATATTCATTTGTTTCGTCAACTTCAACCAGATTGGCAAATAATAATTTGGATCAATTGCTCCTGAAAAATTTTTGTATTGTCCGGGTTGATTACTTCCTTTTCCCATAGCAATATAATCGCTATCCTGTAAAGTTAATTTGTTAGCCGCTATAATTTTTGTAGTATCGTAGGGTACATTTAAATTATAAGTTATCATAGCTGTTGATTTATTATCAACATAGATGTACTTTGTATTCAATAATAAAGGGATACCGGTACTAAACTGAGCAGAGTCCCGAAATACTTTATTGGTACCTATTGCTTTTGCAAGTGCAGAGTCGTTGGCATTTGTTGCATTCGCTAATACAGCTTTACTTATGGTACTGTAATCACCCTCAACCAATATATAATTATATGTAACTAAATTTGTTGGTTTAGCCGCATCATCATATCCCGGGAAATTTGTTGCATTGAAATCAGTGCAAGAAGTAAATAAGGCTAAAACGGCCAGACTTACTATAAAATATATTTTTTTCATTTTTTTCATTTTTTATTGAGTGAATGAATAGAATTAGAATTTCATTTTTAAACTTACTGACCATGTACGACCAAATCCGTAGAATACTGAAGCTGTTTGCCAAGTATGATCACTACCATCAGTAGCATCCGTAATATATTCTGCATCAAGTAAGTTATCAATATTCCCGACTAATGAAGCATCGTATTCACCGATTTTAAAGCGATAATTTGCTGAAAAATCAAATGTAATAGCATCCGGTATCATCCATGGTTGAGCGAAATTAGTTTCAGTTGAAAGACTTGTACCAACTGACGATATATTGAAATATGAATAATTTCTTCCAAAATAGTTACCATCTAATCCAATGCGTAAGCCATTCAGAATTTGATAATTTAAACCCAAAGCGGCTGTAGTTTGAGCAGAGTTTCCAACATGAATTCCCTGAAGATTTACAGTCATTTTGTATGCATTTTCAACTCCATTTACTACATTCCCTAATTGGTCAACCGGTTGTCCCGAACGATTGAAAAGATAGCCGGTGGCATTGTTTTGCCAGTTCCAGTCTCCAATAGAAATCATACCTGTAAATTCCAAATCTTTCAAAGGTTTAGAATTGAAATCTAACTCAACACCCTGGTGAAGAGCATTAACACCCTGCATGTTAGCCACCAAACTTTCCTGACTATTTGCGTTAATGGCACGAACCATCGTCTTATCCATCCAGTTCGTACGATAAACATTTAAATTGGCAGAAATATATTTTGACCGAAATCCGTAACCTAATTCTGCAGAGAATGCTTTTTCATTTACAGCATTTGGATTCGTTACATTACTGGTGGTTGATTGAAGGAAAGCACCTCCCGAAAAGAAAGGAGCACGCGAAATTACTCCAATATTGGCAAAGACATTATGATATTCATTGATATTATAGTTTGCTCCACCTTTTGCCGAATAACCTAAGAAACTGATAGTTTGAGAACGGGCCTGTGATGCATCGTAATAAAAACGATCGTAACGCCAGTATGAAGTGTTTGATCCCGATAAAGAAAGAAATGCACTTAAACCATTTTTGTTATATTCGGCCTGACCAAAGACACCTTCGCTTACTACAAAACCATCGTAGTCACGATAAACCACATCACCTACACCTAGTTTTTTTGTTTTCCAGTCTGTTGTACTTAATAAGGGTCTGGTAGAAGTATTATCAATAAAGAAATTTCCACCATATAAATCTGTTATTACGTTGGTATGTGTACCTTTATAATAACGTAAATCCAATCCACCGTATATATCAATATCTTGACCAATTTTGGTATTGTAGGTTGATAATGCACCATACCATATATGTTTGTTGATTGCATTAGACATCACCATTTTTGACCCTGTTTCACTGGCTTTATTTAAAGTATATATTGCTCCGTAATCAAAAGTTCCATCTTCAGAACGGAATAAAGTGTTTGGAATTCCTCCTGTTGAACCATACCAATTGGAACGATCAGCACTTGTGTATCCCTGGCCTCCCCAGCCACCACCGTTTCCTATCGACATATAGAGGGCAGTAGAAAGACTTGATTTTTCATCGATAGTCCAGAAGTGATTCAACGATATTTGAGGTTTATCATAATAATTATAGGACGATTGTTTCCGTTGTCCGTTCATGTCGAAACCGTAGGAAGCGTTATATTTATATTTTAATGGTTGTTTTTGCCATTCCGAAATTAATAATTTATCACCATTATTTCGTTGGTTGTGCCACTGTGGAGCTGCAAAAGCAGTAAAAGATAATTGCTGTGATTCACTAATTCTTTTAGATATATTCATAAAATAAGAATATGACTCGAATTCAGTACCCTGAATATATCCATTTCCAATTGTTTTGGCTCCCAATAAGGTAATAGCCCAATTGTCTTTTGTTAAGCCTGTTGAAACTGAGAATCCGATTTTAGAATAACCGTCATTTCCAATTCCATAAGAAACAGCACCGCCTTTTTTCGCATCAGTTGAACGAGTTACAACATTGATTGATCCACCTAACGAAGGAGCTGCCACTTTCGAAGCACCCAAACCGCGTTGAACCTGCATTGAACGGGTTACATCGCTTAAACCGGCCCAATTCGACCAGTAAACGCCTCCCCATTCCATATCATTTACGGGAACACCGTTAATCATAACAGCTATATTGGCAGCTTCGAAACCACGTAAATTTATACGTGAGTCACCGAAACCTCCGCCTTGTTTTGTTGCATAAACGCCTGGAGTTGATTTTAAAATTTCGGGGAATTCCTGAGTCCCTAATTTATTCTCGATAGTAAGTGGTTCTACTACCGATAAAGCTACCGGTGTTTTACGGCGAATAGCCACTGAAGAAGTGACAGTTACATCGTTCAGACCAATTGTTGCACTTTCCAATGCAATATTGCCTAAATTAGAATTAGATACCTGAATTGTCTTAGTTGTATAACCAACATAAGAAATTGTAAGTTCCTGCTTACCTGTCGGAAGCTTAATAGCGAAACTTCCATCGAAGCCTGTGCTGACACCTACACCTGAGGTTGGATTATAAACACTCACACCTATTAGTGCTTCGTTAGTGGCCTTGTCAACCACTACTCCTTTCACCAATCCTTGCGAAAATGAAAGCTGGGCAATCAAGATCACAACAAAAAAAGAAATAACTTTTTTCATAAAGTTGTTGAATTAATTAAACGTAGTTTTAATTTTGTTAGTAATTTGCGCAAATATAGAGTATTTCCTGTTAAGAACTATGTCAAAGCTATGAATATTTATCAACAATTAATTCACTTATCAACATAAAATGACAATTTGCAAATTAGCAGAATGAGTGTAAGTTTAAATTTGAAACAATTTGTGGAAAATTACACGAAAAATTGAAATTATTAGTATTTTTAATTATTGATTGAAATTATCAAGCCTAAATAAGGATTATAGTTAAAAGTGTGTTTCATGTAATATGTATTACAAATACGATTAATAATCTATCGTTTTGAAGTAAATCAATTCTGTTTTTGGGATCTGTTTTTGATCAAATTTTTCAAGTGTATTCATTTTATTAAGAAAAACAGTATCTTTGTGTCTCGAAATTGAATGTAAAAACAAATGGATTATCAGAAGAAATTTATGCGCAAAGCCATAGCTTTGTCAATTCAAAATATAAAGAATGGCGGTGGCCCTTTTGGAGCAGTTATAGTAAAGGATGGGAAAATTATTGCTACCGGTGTGAATCGGGTAACAGCTCATACAGATCCGACGGCACATGCCGAGGTGAATGCCATTCGCAAAGCATCGAAGAAGTTAGGAACTTTTGATTTAGCCGGATGTGAAATCTATTCATCCTGCGAACCATGTCCTATGTGTCTGGGTGCAATTTACTGGGCACACTGCGATAAATTGTATTATGGAAATACTAAAACCGATGCAAAAAATATTGGTTTTGATGATTCATTCATTTACGATGAACTGGATTTGAAACCTGAAAAAAGACAATTGAAGACTTATCAACTTTTACCGGAAGAAGCTATTGCTGCTTTCAAAGACTGGACAAATACGGAAGAAAAGGTTATATATTAGTTAATTAGTTAATTGGTTAATTGATTAAGTAGTTAGTTGGTTAAGTAGTAAACATGAATGTAATATTTTCTGATAGAATCATTAATTATTGCAAATAATTTTGAAGCATTAGAAGTTTGGAAAGAGTATTACATATTTAGAAAACAATTTTTCAATGTTGTCGAAATATTTTCGAATGAAGAAAAATACAGATTATCAAACCAATTAATTAGAGCAAGTCGGTCTGTCATAGCCAATATTGCTGATGGTCATGGACATTATCATTTTCAGGGAAATAGTCTGTTTTGTTCCGACAGGCACGTTAATCATTGACAGAAACACCCGAAGATCTGACTTATACAATAGATGAGAACTATGTTGCCGAAATTCAGCGAAATGAATTAAGAGAAAAATACAAAAAATGTATCAAATTATTGAATGGTTATATTGAATATTTTCAAAAACCAATGAACCAATTATCTAATTAACCAATTAACCAATTAACTTATCAACTTAACGGATTTTCAACAACTTTATTCCAATCATTCGCAGGTTAAATCGCTGGAAAGATGGAATGACTCACCCGAACCAAACGTAAAAATTTCCGGTTTGAGCGGATCTTCATCTGCTTTAGTGCTAGCTTCTCTTTTTAAAGCAAAACCATCTACACAAATTTTGATAATGAACGATGCTGATGAGGCAGCGTATTTGTATCACGATTTGAAACTAATGCTAACCGATAATGATGTGTTTTTCTTTCCATCATCCTTTAAAAGAGCAATAAAACTGTCACAATTGGATGCGGCAAATGAAATTCTCCGCACAGAAGTGTTGAACCGTTTGGCAAGTAGCGGTTCACCTTGTATGGTTGTTTGTTATCCGGAATCATTGATGCAAAAGGTCATTTCAGCTAAGAGCATGAAAACGAAAATGCTGAAAATGTCTGTGGGTGAAAGCCTGAGCATTGATTTTGTTGTCGAAATGCTTTTGGAGTATGGTTTTGAACGAGTTGATTTTGTTTATGAACCGGGACAATTCTCTGTACGGGGTGGTATTGTGGATATTTTCTCTTTTGCATTTGAATTGCCTTACCGCTGTGATTTTTTTGGTGACGAAATTGAAACAATTCGTGTTTTCAACATTGAAACACAACTTTCCAGAGAATATAAAACCGAAATTGTCATTGTACCCAATCTCCACAACGATTTCTCTTCGCCACATGTATCTTTCCTTGAATTTATTGACCCTAAAAGCTTGCTGGCATTTTCAAATGCAGCTTATGTAAAGGACCGTATTAATCAATTGTATGATGAGGCTTTGGTTAAAGCCAATACGGGGGAACATAAAACAGCAAGTCTTCACAAGACGCAAATTACCGGTGAAGAGTTTTTACAATTCATAGAGCCTTTCAGAAAAATTGAGTTTGGAGAGAAATCATATTTTCCACACAAAACAATCATTTCTTTTAATACTTCTCCGCAGCCGATATTTCATAAGAACTTCGATCTTGTCAGTGATAATCTGAAGAAATGGATTCAGGATGGTTACCTGATTTACATATTAAGTGACAGCAGTAAACAAACCGACCGTATTGCAGCTATTTTTACCGATCGGGGTGATCAGATTTCTTTTCAACCGGTAAAGAATACTTTACACGAAGGCTTTATCGATCACGATTTATCCCTTTTGTGTTACTCAGATCATCAGATTTTCGACCGTTTTCATAAATACCAACTTAAAACCGATAAAACCCGTTTAGGAAAAGTTGTACTGACCCTTAAAGAGTTGAATCAGTTTCAGATTGGCGATTACATGGTGCATGTAGATCATGGTGTGGGAACTTTCGGTGGTTTGGTTCGCACCAATGTGAACGGTAAAATGCAGGAAATGGTGAAACTCGTTTATAAGGACGATGACATTATATTTGTAAGCATTCATGCGCTGCACCGGATTTCGAAATATAAAGGAAAAGAAGGTGAAGCACCACGAATTAATAAACTTGGTTCTGGCGCCTGGGAACGTTTGAAAGAAAGAACAAAGTCAAAAGTAAAAGACATTGCCCGTGAATTAATAAAGCTGTATGCCAAACGAAAAGCGGAGCAGGGTTTTCAATATTCACCGGATAGTTATTTACAACAGGAGCTGGAAGCTTCGTTTATCTATGAAGATACACCCGATCAGGTAAAATCAACTGCTGATGTAAAAAAAGATATGGAGTCAACGCTGCCCATGGATCGTCTGGTTTGCGGAGATGTTGGTTTTGGTAAAACGGAAATAGCCATTCGTGCTGCTTTTAAAGCAGTTACCGACAGCAAACAGGTGGCAGTTTTGGTTCCGACTACCGTTCTTGCGTTACAGCATTACAATACCTTTAAAGATCGGTTAAAGGATTTTCCCTGTACCATTGAATACTTAAGCCGGGCACGCTCTGCAAATCAAACGGCTGAAGTACTTGACCGGTTAACCAAAGGTGAAATCGACATTTTGATAGGAACGCATAAACTGGTAGGAAAAAGCGTGAAATTTAAAGATTTAGGTTTACTGGTTATTGATGAAGAACAAAAATTCGGGGTATCAGTTAAGGAGAAACTAAAAGAAATGAAAATCAATGTGGATACCTTAACTATGACGGCGACGCCAATTCCACGAACGTTACAGTTTTCACTCATGGGAGCCCGTGATTTGTCCATTATCAATACGCCTCCACCCAATCGATATCCTGTTCAAACCGAAATACATTTATTCGACGAAGATGTTATTCGGGAAGCTATTCAGTTGGAAATGGGGCGGAACGGACAGGTTTTCTTTGTAAATAACCGCATACAGAATATCTATATTATTGAGTCTTTAATAAAACGGTTGGTTCCCGGATGCCGTGTGGCAGTCGGCCACGGTCAGATGCCGGCTAATAAACTGGAGGAAGTCATTGTTGATTTTATTGATTACGAATACGATGTGTTAATTGCAACCACAATTATTGAATCGGGCATTGATATTCCGAATGTGAATACAATTATTATAAACAGTGCTCAAAATTTCGGTTTAAGTGATTTACATCAATTACGCGGTCGGGTAGGACGTAGCAACCGGAAAGCATTCTGTTATTTATTAGCTCCCGAGTTAAGCTTACTTACTCCCGAAGCTCGCCGACGGTTACAAGCCATCGAAACTTTTGCGGAATTAGGCAGCGGGTTTAATATTGCCATGCAGGATCTTGACATTCGGGGAGCCGGAAACATGTTGGGGGCGGAGCAAAGTGGTTTTATTG
>JAQTOL010000110.1 GCA_028748945.1 Paludibacter sp. | reverse complement strand
TTTTATCCCGGAATTACCAACTGAAAAAATTGATGTCATTTATTTGTGTAACCCGAATAACCCTACCGGAACGGTACTGAGCAAAACAGAGCTTAAAAAGTGGGTCGATTATGCAATCGAACATCAAAGCATTATTGTTTATGACGGTGCTTACCAGTCTTATATAAATGAGCCCAATATTCCGCGAAGTATTTACGAAATTAAGGGAGCCAAAAAAGTTGCCATTGAAATACGAACTTATTCAAAAACAGCAGGATTTACCGGGCTGCGTTGCGGATATTCTGTTTTTCCACAAGAGTTGATGGTTTATACTAAAATGGGAGAAGAAACACCACTCGCTAAATTGTGGATCAGACGAATAGCAAATTATACAAATGGTGTATCATACATTGTACAACGCGCTGCCGAAGCTATTTATTCGCGAAAAGGTAAAGCAGAAACAAAAGAATTGGTTGAATATTACTTAACAAATGCATCGTTAATCAGAAACGAATTACTTTCTTCGGGATTGAAAGTGTATGGTGGCATAAACTCTCCTTATGTTTGGTTTAAAATACCTGATAATCAAACTTCATGGAAGTTCTTCAATCAATTATTGTATGAACACCAGGTTATCGGAACTCCTGGAGTAGTTTTTGGCACTTCAGGCGAAGGATATATGCGTTTTACCGGCTTTAATAGTCGTGAAAATACGATTGAAGCATTAAACAGAATTCGAAAAGGAATATAACAGATTGACAAAAAACTTAATATAATTATCGTTTCATTTCATCCTCTTTTGAGATAAAAAAAAATAAAATTTATGTGTGGAATTGTAGGTTACATAGGAAATAGACAAGCTTATCCAATTTTAATCAAGGGTCTTCAACGACTGGAATATAGGGGGTATGACAGCGCCGGGATAGCTTTATTAAACAGCAATAATGATTTAAATGTATATAAAGCAAAAGGTAAAGTTTCAGATTTAGTTCAGTTTGTTCAAAGTAAGGATACTGAAGGAACAATTGGTATTGCTCATACTCGTTGGGCTACTCACGGTGAACCAAATCAGGTAAATGCGCATCCTCATTTTTCTCAATCTGAAGAATTGGCTCTTATACATAATGGTATTATTGAAAATTATGCAGTACTCAAACAAGGTTTGATTGAAAATGGCTATTCATTTATGAGTGAAACTGACACTGAAGTATTGGTTCAACTAATTGAGTTTATTAAAAAATCGAATAATATAAGTTTGACGAAAGCTGTTCAATTGGCTTTAGACCAGGTTGTTGGTGCTTATGCAATAGCCGTAATTGAAAAAGGACAACCGGATATCATTGTGGCGGCCCGCAAAGGAAGTCCATTGGTCGTTGGCATTGGAGTAGACGAATTTTTTCTTGCATCTGATGCAACTCCTATTATTGAATATACCAATCAGGTGGTTTATATTGGCGAAGAAGAAATTGTCACACTAAAACGTGGTAAAGAATTGAGAATTAAAACGATTGGAAATGTGGAAAAAACCCCTGAAATAAAAAAACTCGAAATGACGATCAGTCAACTTGAGAAAGGTGGTTATCCCCATTTCATGATTAAAGAAATTTTCGAACAGCCGAAAACATTGAGCGACAGCATGCGTGGTCGTGTCAATGTTGAAGGAGATCATATTACACTTGCCGGATTTATCGACAATAAAGAAAAATTCCTGAATGCAAAACGTATAATTATCACAGCATGTGGAACTTCATGGCATGCGGGTTTAATTGGAAAATATGCTATTGAGGAATTTGCCCGTATTCCGGTAGAAGTTGAGTATTCTTCAGAGTTTCGATATCGAAAACCGGTAATTCATCCGGATGATATTGTAATTGCCATTTCCCAATCGGGCGAAACTGCCGATACTTTGGCTGCTGTAGAACTTGCAAAATCAAAAGGAGCATTTATTTTTGGAATTTGTAATGTGGTGGGATCTTCCATCCCTCGGAATACACATTCAGGGTGTTATACGCATGCAGGACCGGAAATCGGGGTTGCATCCACTAAAGCATTTACGGCACAGGTAACTGTTCTTACCATGCTGGCTATGATGATTGGCAAAGAAAAGGGAACATTGAATAATGAAAATTATCTCAAAATTGTTTCCGAGTTGTCAAAAATCCCTGAAAAAATTAAGGAGATTTTAAAACAGAATGATCGGATTGCCGAGTTTGCAAAAACGTTTACCTATGCACAGAACTTTATTTATTTGGGCCGTGGTTATAATTTCCCGGTAGCACTCGAAGGAGCTCTGAAACTGAAGGAAATCTCTTACATTCATGCAGAAGGTTACCCGGCTGCCGAAATGAAACACGGACCAATTGCTTTAATCAGTCAGGAAATGCCGGTGGTCGTTATTGCTACCAGTGCCGGAATGTATGAAAAAGTAGTCAGTAATATTCAGGAAATTAAAGCACGTAAAGGAAAGATAATTTCAATCGTTACGGAAGGCGATGTCGTCGTAAGTAATTTATCGGATTACACCATAAGTATACCCGATACTGAAGAGTGTCTTGTTCCTTTACTGGCAGCTATTCCCTTACAACTGTTTGCCTATCATATAGCCGTTGTAAAAGGTTGTAATGTGGATCAACCACGCAATCTGGCAAAATCAGTAACTGTTGAATAATGTTATAATTAACCCCTTCGTCAATCGTTGGGGTTTTTTAATTGTTGTAGTGGTATTGTTTTTTTAATTTTCAAATTGATATTGAAATAATTATTCATTTTAAAAGGTATGTGCGGAATTGCAATGGTTAGGCTTTTAAAGCCGCTGGAATTTTATCAGGAGAAATATGGAACATGGCAGTATGGTTTGCAAAAAATGTACCTGCTTATGGAAAAACAACATAACCGTGGACAAGAAGGTGCCGGTATTTCTACCGTGAAACTCGATATGCCTCCGGGAGAAGAATATATATGGCGCGAAAGGGTGGAAGGAAAAAATGCGATTCAGGAAATTTTTGCAACTATAAACGGGAAACTGGCAAATGAGTCTGATGAAGTTTTGTCGGATGCTTTAAAGTGCAAATCCAAATTTGATTTTGCAGGAGAATTGTATTTAGGTCATCTTCGTTACAGCACTACTGGGAAAAGTGGTCTGTCCTATGTTCATCCTTTTTTACGTCGTCATAACTGGAAAAACAGAACATTGTTACTTGCCGGAAATTTTAATCTGACTAATGTGGATGAACTTTTTGATCATTTAACTCAGAAAGGACAACATCCCCGTGATAAAGGTGATACTTTCTTAATGCTTGAATCACTTGGTTTTCAGCTCGATCAGGAAGTCCAAAAAGAATATGACAAGATTAAACAACGGTACACAAATGATATAACCATCACACAGAAGATTGAGGAAAATCTGGATATCGCTTCATTTATCCGAAAGTCTGAGAAAATGTGGGATGGCGGTTATACTATTTGCGGTATGCTGGGTCATGGTGATTCGTTTGTTTTCCGGGATTCAAAGGGAATTCGTCCTGCATTTTATTATGCTGATGATGAAATTGTTGTTGTGGCATCGGAGCGTCCGGTAATTCAGACTGCTATGAACCTGAAAGAAGAAGATATTAAAGAGCTCACTCCAGGCGAAGCAATGATAATCAAGAAAAATGGCACTATTAAATTCGAAACCATTCGTCCGGCAGCAGCAGAACTGAAAAAATGTTCGTTCGAACGAATCTATTTTTCAAGAGGTAGTGATGTTGATATTTATAAAGAACGGAAGAAATTAGGTCAATCCTTGACGAAACAAATTCTGAAAGCCATTGGTAATGATGTGGATAATACCGTTTTCTCCTTTATTCCCAATACGGCAGAAGTGGCCTTTTATGGAATGAAAGATGGAATAAAGGCACTTAACAATCAGGCTATCCGGGTTGAAAAAGTACTGATTAAAGATATCAAATTACGTACGTTTATTTCAAATAATAACGAACGCGATGACCTGGCCACTCACGTTTACGATGTGACATATGGTTCTATTCGTCGGGGAAAAGTGGATAATCTGGTTGCAATTGATGACTCTATCGTGCGGGGAACTACATTGAAACAAAGTATTCTGAAAATATTATACCGACTGGAACCTAAAAAGATAGTGATTGTTTCATCCTCACCTCAGGTTCGCTTTCCTGATTATTATGGTATTGATATGCCGAGAATGAATGAATTTTGTGCGTTCCGTGCCGCTATTGAATTATTGAAAGAAACCGGCAAACAAAATATAATTGACGAAGTATATCGAAAATCTAAAGCTCAGGAAGATTTGTCAAAGGAAGAAATAATTAATTATGTGACTGAAATATACGCACCTTTTACTCAGGATGAAGTATCTGTAAAAATTGCAGAAATGCTAACTCCTCATGAAGTTGATTGCCCGGTGGAGTTGGTTTATCAATCTATCGATGGCTTACATAAAGCTTGTCCAAATCATACCGGTGATTGGTATTTTACCGGTGATTACCCTACTCCGGGAGGTAATCGTCTGGTGAACAAAGCATTTATAAATTATTATGAAGGCAGGGACTTTGCTTAAAAGTTACCATTTACGACTAATTGAGTGGAATTTAGTACAAAAATATTTTTAATTGACAGACAAACATGAAAAGCGGTAATTTTATTTTTGGAAACGAAACGGAATGGGTTCAGATCAATGAAGGTATGCGTCGTCAGATTTTAGGTTACGATAAGGAGATGATGTTGGTGAAGATTGAATTCAAAGCAGGTGGAATAGGATATGCTCATCAACATATTCACCGTCAATGCACTTATGTGGTAAGTGGTGTTTTCGAATTTCAGATAGGCGAGGAAACCAAAATAGTAAAACAGGGTGATGGACTCTACATGGAACCAAATGTTTTGCATGGAGTTAAGCGTCTGGAAGAAGGTATATTGATTGACACCTTTAGCCCTGTTCGGGAAGACTTTTTGAAATAGATAGATCTTAAATACAAAAAAACAAATGGAGGGACTTATGTTCCTCCATTTGTTTTGAGTTCTTTATAAATCGTAAACAATGAATTATTTAGCTTTTCTATACGAGCAATTCTCTCAGTTGTTTCGTTTTCAAAACGGTATATTCTTTCTTATTAATTTGGATTAATCCTTCCTGTACCATCTCCGATAAACTACGTGCCAGTGAGGGTCGTGCAACTCCAAAAAAATCGGCCAACCCGGTCTGGTTACGGTTGATTTCAAACGGTTTTCCTTCTTCCAACGAGTTTTCGAGCAGAAAATGAGCTAATTTGCCCTTAATGGTCTTTATAGAAAGTAACTGTAACCGGTTGGTCAAAAATTGAGTCCTGTTGGCGTTATGAGTCATAAAACTACTCATGAAATTCTGATTTGTCATCATTAGACGCATGATTTCAGCTTTTGGGATTTTCATGATCTCAACTTCTTCAAGTGAAGTAACATTCACCGGAAAACGGTTATTATCCGAAAAAACAAATGCCGGAGCGAGTGGGCGTGGAGCTTTTATAATTTCGATCCCAAGTATATTCCCGTTTTCGGTAATCATTTCTGTTTTGACCGAGCCAAGTGTAAGTACATACAAAGCATCACAAATATCTCCTTGTCTGATTATCAGTGTATTTTTTTGATATGACTTTATTGTACATTTCAAATCATCCAAAAAAGCCAGTTCATCGACAATATCTGATTTACTGCATACCGGACAGGCCGAAAGATCTACTTTTCCCATTTATTATCTACTTTTGCGGACTTTGAAAGCAAAAATACAAACAAAATCTGAGAGTGTAACAATTGTTACACTTTTATTGTTTTAAACCGCTTACTTTTGTTTCATAAATTTTTATACATCAAAAAATAAACAAATGAGTGAATTTAAAATGGCACCCAAAACTGAAAATAAGGCATTTCCGGTAGCGGAAAAATTTAATTTGATTGAAAAAGTATCGTATGCCGAAGTCTCAATAGTCAGTAAAATTATTATTCGAAATGACAAAGGGAACGTAACGCTTTTTGCTTTTGATAAGGGCGAATTTCTGAGCGAACATACAGCTCCGTTTGATGCTATTGTTCAGGTGCTTGATGGAAAAGGCGAGGCAATTATCGATGGAAAGGTTATTGAATTAAACGTTGGTGAAAGCATTATTATGCCCGCCAACGTACGGCATGCGGTAGTGGCTGTCGAGAAGTTCAAAATGCTGTTGACGATGATTAAGTGAATTTAGCTTCGCTGTTATTAGCCCTTCGGGCGATATTTATACTTCGTATGATATTTGTTCGCTACGCTCACGATATTAACTCCCTACAGGAGTGTTATTAGCTGCGCGATATTTGATTTCTACGAAGCCTAATAACTATTAATATCAGCGAAGCTAATATCGCCCGAAGGGCAAATATCACGAGTGAAACGAGTAATTAACACGAAGTAAATATGAAACGAACAATAATAAAGATAGATGAAGTGCTTTGCAACGGTTGTGAAGCCTGTGTAAGTGGTTGCCACGAAGGTGCACTGCAAATGATTGATGGAAAAGCACGTATGGTCAGCGAATTGTATTGCGACGGCCTGGGTGCCTGTATTGGCGATTGTCCGGTTGGAGCCATTACCCTCGAGGAACGGGAAGCCGAGCCTTACGATGAAATTGCTGTAGTACAGCGTATGCTACCCAAAGGTGAGAAAATAATTTTGGCTCACCTCAGGCATCTGAAGGACCACGAAGAGTTTGAATTACTGAAACAAGGCGTCAGCTGGTTGAAACAAAATAATATCCATATGGACTTCGCATCGGTACATAATGCGCCTACACCTGCTCCAAAAGCTTCAGCTGTATGTGCTTGTCCGGGTAGCAATGAAATGTCGTTTGCTCCGGCAGCAGCTAAAACAACTGCTTTTCGCCTGGCTTCAACTGTAACGTCTGTTGTAACAGAAAATGCTTCACAACTTCGTCAGTGGCCGGTACAGTTACACTTACTGAATCCGCAGGCCGCTTATTTCAAAGGAGCTGATGTCGTCCTGGCTGCCGATTGTGTTGCTTTTAGTTTTGCCGATTTTCATAACCGTTTCCTTGCAGGTAACATCCTGGCTATTGCTTGTCCAAAACTGGACAGCAATAAAGAATCCTACGTTGAAAAACTTAAAGCCATGATACAGATTTCAGCCATTAATATGCTTACTGTCATTATTATGGAAGTTCAATGTTGTGGCGGATTATTAGGTTTAGCTCAAAAAGCAGTAGCTGAAGCCGGACGTAAAATACCGGTAAAACTCATTGTTATTGGAACCCGTGGCGATATTCTAAAAGAAGAATGGGTATAACTTCTTTTCCAAAAATGTAAATCGGAAATGATTGTCTGAATTAAATAAAACGAATAAAACCGCCGATATTTGGATATAACGAAAAACATTACGAACTTTGCGCTCCCAAATTAGTAAACAATTATAATATAGATAAGAATGAAGACTGCAAAAATTATTACCGAAAAAGGAGAGATGCAAGTTGAGTTTTTCGAGCAGGATGCTCCGAAAACAGTGGCGAATTTTATTAAACTGGCTACCAGTGGCTTTTACGATGGATTGACTTTTCACCGTGTTTTGCCTGATTTCGTTATACAGGGTGGTTGTCCTGACGGTACAGGTGCAGGTGGTCCCGGGTATACCATTCCCTGTGAGTTAGATGGTGGTAATCAGTATCACGACAGAGGTGTGTTATCCATGGCTCATGCAGGACGTAATACAGGTGGTTCACAGTTTTTTATCTGTCATTCAAGGACCAATACATCCCATTTGGATCGTCAACACACTTGCTTTGGTAAAGTTGTTGAAGGATTGGATGTCATTGACCTGATTCGTAAAGGCGATAAAATTCTGAAAATAGAAGTTTCGGAATAAGATTTCGAACAAAAGCATGATCAAAAAGGTCGGAAAGTAAAACTCTTTCTGACCTTTTTTGTGTGTATCATGTAACCTGCGCATGGTTATTTTTCCTTGTATCTCACAAAGCGAGCAACCGTCAAATCAGAAAGTAGAATAGGAGAGCATTTAAATGAAACCTTTTTTACAAAAACAGATTCAGCACGTAAGTCATCCGGATTTTCAACATTCCGGCTTTCAGCTTTGAGCGAGAATGTTCCAAAGCCTTCGAGGCATACATGATTGCTTTCCAGTAATTCGAACTGAATGGTTTCAATGAGTATTTTTATTGCCATTTCCATTTCGTATTTATTTAGACTGCAATGTGTTGACGCTCTGCTGGCAAGTTCTTGCATCCCAACGGTTTTCTTCCTTACCACTACAGGATAATAGCCTTTCTTCTTGAATTCTTCGGGGTTTAAATTATCATTTTTACCCACCATTTTATATTGTACACTCATAACTTATTGATGGTTTAACTGGTTTATTAGGATATTTTATTCAAACGTTCAAATAGAATTAAGAAAATCTACAGAATGATTAAAATTTAATAAGTACAGATTAGATAATTAAACTGTACAAATAAAATATTTTAACTGTATTTTTCAATACTTCAAACTGTACAGTGCAAATATAAAATATTATGATGAAAAAATTACTTTATCAGGAAGAAATTATTTGTTTTACCCTATTGTGACACTAATTAGTCATTATAATTGTATTTTGAATTTCAATTTTATACCCGGTTAATATCTTAGCAAGCCGGTATATCCTTCTTCAGCGGGTACCAGTTCGAAAACTTTATCCGGCTTCAAATCGGGTTCATCCCGATGCGAAACGTAAACAATGGCTATTTTTTTCTCAGCTGCTATGGCATGAACCATATCAATAAACAGGCGGCTGTTTTCGTCATCCAGTTCAATGGTTGGTTCGTCAAGGATGAGCAGGGGCGGATGTTTTACCAT
>JAQTOL010000109.1:2943-9050 GCA_028748945.1 Paludibacter sp. | reverse complement strand
GTTTCTTTCCAACCCCTTATTTTTCCTTCTTTTAATGATAATACATCCACTAAAATTCCTTCGTTTTTAAGCGCTTTTATTGGCTTCTTAAATTCCGACTGTTCAAAACCATCGGTAGCCAGAACGGCTACTCTTTTCTTATTTAATTGCTTTTCCATGATGTTATTTGTTTTTATTATATTGTGGATTGATCCTGATTTAGCTTATTCTTGTGCAAATTTGATCAGTTCTGTATTGAATTTTTCTGTTTCTTCCAGAAACAGACTATGACCGCTATGCTCAAAAGCAACCAAACGTGCATCAGAAATGAGTTTTTTGGTTTGTTCAGCCAAATCGAATGAACATATTTTATCTTTTTTTCCATGCATAATCAAGGTTGGAATATCAATTTTTTTCAGATCATTCCGTAGGTCTGTATCCCGCAAGGCATATAAACATTGAGCAGTGGCATGAGCTGAAGCAACTAATCCCATTCCATTCAGCCATTTGCTTATACCTTTATTTAACGAAGTTTCGGTAGCCGAAAATATCTTTGCAAAGTTGGCCAAAAGCAGGGGTCTGTCTTTATAATTCAACGCAATTAAATCATCAACTGCACTTTGAGTCAGATTATAGGGAAAATCTTCCCGTTGTGTCCAGATGGGTGCTGCTGCACCGGCTAAAACCAGTTTCGAAACCCGGGAAGAACCATATAATGACAAATAAGAAATAGCAATGGCTCCACCCATAGAAAAGCCACATAAGATTGCATCTTTAACATCCAGTTTATCTAAAACCCGCTTTATATCCAACGCATGTACATCGTAATTATAGGCTGTATAAGGTTTACTCGATTTGCCAAAACCTCTCAACGTGATACCAATAACCCGAAAATGACTATTCATTAAGTCGTTGTACTGGTATTCGTACATTTCATCGCTTAGTGGCCAGCCGGGTATTAATACGATGGGTCTACCTTCGCCTGCATCTGTAATGTGAAGATTTACAAAAGGTTCAACCTCAATATATTCTGCTCTTACCTTTCCAAACAATTTGTTTTCAATTAGCTTTTCCATGATTCTAAATATTTAATTGTTGTAAATTAATTATGATCTGAGAATATTAGAGTTTTGATTTTTGGGGTTGTTCTGAAATATAGTTAGTCAATACAGAATTCAGCGAATCATAATATGATTTTAAATTCTTCAACGTAATTTCCATATTCTGTTCATCAGGAATTGTTACGGGCATTTCGTCTAAAAATTTAATCAACTCAGGATAATGATCTTTTATTTCTGTGGTCACACGCATAATTTTCAAATTCAAATCCCTTTCTAGATCTTCATGCTCTTTACTTTTCAATTGTATAGTCGTTTGATTTTCCATTATTTTAGTATTTGTAGCGAGTCCTTTATATCAAATAATTTACATGCTTCACTGTAGGGCATATTGATAAGCTTACTTTTGGTATTGTATTTTATCGCTGCTGTTTTTAATGCAGTAGAAGTACCCGGAATGGCAATAAACCGAAATTTATCATTTGCATTATAAGGTTGAGTACTCATATCGCAGGTAAACTCAATACTTCCATATTGGTGAATTAAAAAACTCCAGTTTGCACCAAGAGCATAGGCAGGTAATGGCGTGACCGTAGTTGAATTATACAAATCGCCATCCAGCCACACATAAGCCAGCACTACGCCACTTTCTACAACATTTTGAGTCAAATCGGGTGCTGAGGCACTGAAAAACCAATCGCCCGAAGTACCTGACCAAGATGTCGGACTAAACCATTCGGAATAATACACGGCTGCATTTTGCCCATCAGCTCCTGCGGGTCCCTGCGGTCCTTCTGTTGTACATCCTGTTAAGAAAAGAAATGAAAATGCTACCAATAAATATACGGTTTGAATTTTTGTTTTCATGATAAATTAAATTAGTTGTTAATATGTATTTGATTTAAATGCTGATATAATCTCTACCAAAGACTTTTAAGTCTTTATCTGGAATGTTCCATTGTCTTTACGTCAAATTCAATGCCCAAACCTTTTGCTACAGCCATTCCTAATTGTTTATCTGCACGGAAGAATTGGCATAACTGCCGGTTTATAATTTCAGTTTTCTTCTCACCTGAAATTTCTTTCATGGTACTTACAATGTTGTTTATGGTGTTTTTTTTCTCCTGATTGTTCATTACCCTGCTATATAATATCCCGGGTTGGGTATAGTGGTCGTCGTCATTTTCGTTGCGATCGAACCAATCGGCAACATTCGATTCTAATGGCATTGCAGGTTCTTTATAACTTTCATCAACCACAATATCGTCAAAACTATTGGGGCGGTAGTTTGGTTTTGAACCTCCATTATCACCTGTTTGCATAAACCCGTCGCGTTGGTAATTTGCAACTGCATAAGGACATTGGTTAACCGGAATTTGTTCATAGTTAGTTCCTAAACGATAACGGTGTGCATCGGGATAAGCAAGTAAGCGGCCTTGCAGCATTTTATCGGGTGAATAACCAATACCATCAACCACATGGGCAGGATTAAAAGCTGACTGCTCTACATCGCGAAAATAATTTTCCGGAATTTCATTCAATTCCATCGTGCCCACATCAATTAATGGGAAATCTTTGTGAAACCATACTTTTGTGAGATCGAAAGGGTTCCATTTAAATGTTTTTGCCTGTTCGTCGGTCATTAACTGAATTTGTAAGGTCCACTTTGGAAAATCTTTTTTCTCAATTGATTCTACTAAATCGCGTTGTGCCTGATCGGGGTCAATGCCCCGCATTTCATCAGCTTCCTTACCGTTGAAATTTTTTATTCCTTGTAATGTTTTGAAATGGAACTTTACCCATACCCGTTTATTGTTTTTATTGATGAGAGAAAAAGTGTGGCTACCATAACCATTCATATTGCGATAAGAAAACGGAGTTCCACGGTCGCTCATCAGTATCAATACCTGATGTAAACTTTCGGGAGTTAAACTCCAAAAGTCCCACTTCATCGTCCAGCTTTTACAATTTGTTTTTGGATCGCGCTTTTGGGTATGGATAAAATGCGAGAACTTTTTCGGGTCTTTAATAAAGAAAACCGGAGTGTTATTGCCTACTAAATCCCAGTTACCATCTTCGGTATAAAACTTAAGTGCAAAACCTCGAGGGTCTCTTTCACTGTCGGCACTTCCTTTTTCTCCGGCTACTTGTGAAAACCTGGCAAACATCTTTGTTTGCTTACCAATGTCTGAAAATATTTTTGCTTTGCTGTATTGTGTTATGTCATTCGTTACGGTGAAAGTGCCGAATGCTCCGGCCCCTTTTGCATGTACTACCCTCTCAGGAATTCGTTCACGGTTGAAGTGTGCCATATCTTCGTGCAGAAAATAATCCTGTAATAGAATAGGTCCACGGTTTCCAACTGTCATGGAGTTCTCAAACTCGGTATATGGACGGCCACTGGCTGTTGTTAGTTTTTTCTTTTCCATTTGTAACGGGGTTAAAAGGATAAAAGGATATTCAGTTTGCTGCTCAATTGACTCATAATTGAATTATCATTACCGGTGAGAACTTTTGTTGTTTTTTTGTAAACTGTATTAAAAAAACGTTGCAATTGATTGTTGTATTCTTCGGGGTTTTCCATATTGCTTAAATGGGCTGCATGCTGAATAATATGAAGCGTGGAATTTTTAATATTTTCAAACATCATCTGAGATACTTCCGGTGGCGTTATTTTATCTTCTTCGCCTACCAAAATAAGCACAGGTACTTCAATACCTGAAAGTTTGTGGCATGTTTCTTTTCGGGCGGACAAAGCCAGCAAGGAACAACAAATTGATACTTCTTTCGTATTACTTATCATCTCTTTTACTAAAATAATTTCATTCTCATTTGTGATAAATGATTCAGGAGCAAAAAGATTTTTTATACTTTCGTCGGCGTAGTAATTTACCCCTTTTTCTAAAATAGTGTTGATTGCATTCAGCCTTTTTGTTTTTGCTTCAGGCGTATCGGCCAGGCAACTGGTATCTGACAATACAAGTGAATCAAATCGTTCAGGGTTGTATACTAAAGCATTTAGAGCAATGTACCCGCCCATAGAAAGTCCACACAGTGAAGCTTTGTTAATCTTTAGCTTATCCATAAGCATGATTAAATCATTCTCGAAAAGCCTGATTGAAAAGTCCTCAGTTCCTGCATCAGAATCTCCATGCCCACGAATATCGTAGACAATTACACGGTAATTTTTCTTGAGTTCTTCAACCTGCTTGTTCCACATGGATTTATTAAGTGGAAAACCATGAATAAAAATGAGTACCGGAGCATCATCCGGTCCCTGATCGGTGTAACTAACCACCAGATTGTTTACAAGAGTTTTGATGTTGTTTCCAAAGTATCGCATAAAATAGTTTTTTAGATTATTTGACTTAATAGTTGAAACAATATAATGTTGCATTTTAAATTCCTTCAAACATTAAAATGTTTCTTCAATAATTGCATTTTTTGGTAGACCCAGATTTGCTAATTGCTTTACTAGTGCTTCCATCATGGGTGGTGGTCCACAGATATATACATGTTTAGTGACTTTATTAACATACTCTTTCAGAAAATCTTCGGTGATTTGCCCGTAAGCATAATCTTCCACCTGTTCTTCGGATAAAATATTAACGAAATTTCTACCCAACATATCTTCAAATTCGCTTTTCAGAATAATATCCCTTTTCATCTTATTGGCAAAAATGAGTTTGTTTTTACCGATTTCATTTCTCGTCTGAAGATCCCTGAAAATGGATATAAAAGGAGTAACACCGGCACCACCGGCAATAAATACACCTTCGCCTTTGTATGCAATGGAACCAAATACATCGTGCAGAATCAACTCATCATCTTCCTTCAATTTCAGCAATTCATTGGTTACACCTTTGTGTTCCGGATATGTTTTAATCGTAAACTCAAGGAAATCATCTTCGGGAAGACAAGTGAATGTGAATGGATTCTTCTTCACTTTCCAATCGGGTTTATTGATTGAAAAGTGGGTAGCCTGGCCCGGAATGAAGTTGAACTCTTCCGGTTTTTCAGTAACCAGTTGCAGCACATCGTGAGTGATATGCTTAATGGATATAATCTTTACAAAATACTGTTTCATATTCTTGTTTTTAATAAAATGTTTATATTTTCAAAACTTTATTTTCTTCTTTAACCCTTACCGATAACATAATTGCATTTAGCACTGTAAAAGCAATAGCCGTAAAATACAAATGAAATACCAACGGAATAATTGCAATTTCGGCAATTACTATCAGGTAATTTGGGTGTTTAACGTATTTGTATACTCCATTTTTTATCAATGGGAAATCCGAAATATGATAAATCTTTGTATTCCAAAACTTCCCTAATGATAGGATAACCCAAACTTTAAATGCCAAAAACAATAAATACAGGACAAGGAAAAACAGACTGAAAAAAGCAGTTTGCTTTGTCGAATATTCAATAATTAATGAGACGATAAACAACACGTGAAGTGCCACAATGTATGGATAATGTTTCTGTCCATATTCAACGGCACCATTCTGTAGCAACCATATTTCATTACTTCGGGAAAGGATTAGTTCTCCTGTTCTCAAAAGGATAATAAATAAAATGAAAAGGATGAAAGCCATAATATTATTTGTTCATTTGAAGCAAAACCATCTCACACGAAAAGCCGGGTCCCATGGATACCATTAAGCCATAACCGTTTTCGAAGCCATGCTTATAAAACCGTTCCAAAACATATAAAACTGTCGTACTGGACATATTCCCGTTGTCGTTCATCACCTCCCGGGTATACTTCAAAAAATCTCCTTTCACTTCCAAAGCTTCTTCATAAGCTGTCAATACTTTCTTTCCACCAGGATGAAAAATGAAATTCTTTATTTCCGATAGCTTTACATTTTCTTTATCTAAAAATGAAGTAATATCATTTAGTACATTTTTTTCGATAATGGTAGGAATATCTGATGAGAACAACACCTTAAATCCGGCATCCAGAAACTGCCAACCCATAACATCCAGTGAATCATAATACAATGTGCTTTCTGAAGCCAAGAATTTTATTTTTTTTCTGGTTTTGATCAGGTGATTATCTCC
>JAQTOL010000109.1:0-2933 GCA_028748945.1 Paludibacter sp. | reverse complement strand
AGACAAGCAGCCACTCCGTCGGCAAATAAACTGGAGCCAATGAAATTACTCTTACTATAATCGTTTCGTAAAAATGTTAACGAGCACAATTCCACTGCAACCAGTAAAACCACCGCATCCGGATTTGCTTTCGCCAAAATGTTTGCTTTTGAATAACCTGAAACTCCTCCCCCACATCCCAAACCGAATATGGACATTCGATTAATATTCTGGCTCAATCTCATTTTATTTATGATAAGAGCGTCTAAACTGGGTGTTGAAAGTCCGGTGGTGGAAATAAAAATGATGTCGGTAATATCTTCTTTCACAATGTGTGCAGAAGAAATACATTCCTCAATTGCTTTGACAGAATATTCCAGCGAAATCCGGATATATTCTGCATTCTGCTCCTGAAAAGTATGCAGATCAGCGTAGTAATCAAGTGGTTTACAAAAATTACGGGTAATTATTCCCGTATTATCAAATGCGCTCAACATCCGTTCCACTTGCGGGTACGAAGGAGCAAATAAGTCGTTGGCATATTGCTTCACTTCCTGCTGATCAGCTTTGAAAGGAAAATCAATGGTAGATAAGGCCGCTAATGATGGCATAAGTCCTGAATTTAGTTAGTTAGTTTTTACCTGCCAACATAGCTGCAAAAGGCAAAGCCTTTAAGCAGATATCCCGGTTACATGGCTATGAATTGGCTTGCTTAATCTTCTGTTTGATTAACCAGGTAATTCTCCAACCCCATTTGATCTATCTGTGCACGTTGCATTTCGGCCCAATCCACATGTCCTTCCTCCATTTTAAGTATCTTTGTCAGCAAATCAACAGAACTTTGATCTTCCACTTCGCGACCCAGTTTTATGGCATCGTTGTATTTATGTACGGCGTCAAGTTCATCACCGTTATCGTTTTTAATCATTTCCAACACCGTTTTTCCAATCTTCATCGGGTTGAGTTTCGATACAGTTGGAGCACCATCGAGAAAGATGATACGTTCAATCAACCACTCGGCATGGAACATTTCATCCATTGCCTGTTTGCGGATTGCCTGATGAAGTTTTCCGTAACCCCAGTTTGCACACATTTCAGAATGAACCATATACTGATTTATAGCTGTTAATTCATCGGCTAAGAGGGAATTCAATACTGTAATTAATTTTTCACTACCTTTCATAATTGTATATTTTTAAATTGAATAATTGTTTCTTATAAATTTGAAAAGCAAAGTTATAGGAGTGTAACAATGAAAGTGTTACATAATTTTTGAATAAAGTTATAAAATTCACACATTTCCCATGGCTGTAACCAAAATAAAAGCAGGTGAAATTGAATCAATTTCACCTGCTTTAAATATTTAACAATGCCGGTTTTGGCATTTAAATTAAGAATTCTCCTTTTGCCCGATTTTCAATTTGTTTTATTTTTTCGTAAACTTTTTAATTCCAATCATTCCGTCAGCAACCACTTTCACACAGTAAAGACCCTGTGGTAGATTTAGTTTGTCTAAGTGTATTGTTTCATTTTGTGTTCCGACGGAGGCAAATACTTTTTCAGTTTTGTATATTTCAATTCCCGACAGGTTGCACAGAGCAATTTGAACTTTACAGGCTTTCGGAAGGCTGAATATTAAATGCACTTCATTTGTTGCCGGATTGGGAGACGAAGAAAGTTGCATTTCAGTGTTAACTCCAGGTACTTCATCTATTCCGGTTTTTACACTGGGAGGAGTCAGATACTGACTGAAGAAGTTATAAACCGTGGATAAGGAAGCTGCGGTTTGAGGTACTGCGTGGCCGGTACCGTAATTCGTTATCGTTGAAGTGGTAACGCCTAATGAGTCAAGTTTAGCCTTAAAATGTTTTATCTGATCCTGATAATAAAGTGCATCATCGGAATTGTAGAAGAAGATAACCGGAGCACTGGCGGCAGTTTGAGCCAGATTGTATGACCCCTGTGATTGCCAGAAAGTATAATTACTTGCCAGAGCACCCCAGGCTGATGGACAATTGGTTGTAAGGGCTCCAATATCACTCTCGGCTGTATTATAAATTTGAGTATAATCGAAAACCCCTGATCCGAGTGCAGCCACCTGCACATCATCGGAAGTGCCGATATGCAAACCGGTATTTTCAAATTCCGTTACCGGGCGATCACCGACAGCCATCGATCCTGCTGTCGATCCACGGGAAAACCCATAAATACCAATCTTTCCGGAAAGCCCCAGCCGGTTACCAAGTACACGCAGGGTACGGATGGCAGATTTCACCTTTTGAGCCGCATCGGGATTGGTTTCGTAGGATGCATATGCTTTATTATTGGTTGCGTTTACGGGTTTCCCATTTCCCCAGGGGCAGTACTTCGGATGGTCGGCAATTGCCCAGGCAATGCCGTTGGCGGGTGCACCTTCCAGAAATGAATCATTAAATCCTGCCAATGTATTACCAAGATTCAACCGTTGGTTCTTGTTGGCATCTCCGGGATAACTGTTACTGTATGAAAAAGATAAAACAGCCGGTACTGCTACTGAAGCATTTGCCGGATAGATAATATCCATGTAAAGCGAATCTCCATCGATATATGAACTCTGATAATTGTAAACAGTCGGATCGTCTTTAAAATAGGAAACGTCGCGTGAGATCCGGTATCCTTCGAACAAAACATAAGATTTATATTGAGAACAGTTGGTCAATCCACAGAACGAACCTGCATTTACAGCATCATTGATAGCGATAATATCCGCATTGATTGTTGGCGAAACAGCGTTAACATTGTTTGCATAATTCAGCTCGATAACACGATAGCCATGAGAAAGTAACCAGGCAACATCAGTGGAATTACTGTTTCCGCCAATTTTATTAAAGCCTAAGTTTTCGAGATAGATAACGGTCAGGTATTTGCCGTTATAATCTTTCATGGGTGACGCGGATTCAGTAGTCTTGTAAACG
>JAQTOL010000108.1 GCA_028748945.1 Paludibacter sp. | reverse complement strand
GCTTCAAGTGTGTTAAATCGTATACCTTTTGCTTTCCCAGTTTTTAAAATAGAAAGATTTACAGTTGTCAAACCAACACTTTGAGAAAGTTCGTTTAATGACATTTTTCGTTTAGCCATCATAACGTCTAAATTGATTATGATTGCCATACTATATAAATTTTTCGTTTTCTGCTTTTACTAAAATTGCAGTGTTTACAAATTGTTTTACTATCCAAAGAATTGTTGCCAATAATAAATACATTGTCTGTGGTTCTTTGAAAACTAAAATCTTATTAATAAATCTTATTAATAAATTTAGTCCGCTCACAGCATTTACTACTTCACTAAATTGCATGTCGTTGTAGTTACTAAATCCTAACTTAATTATACCTAGAATAGCAAGTCCAATGCAAGAAATGATTATTCTATCAAGAATTAGCATACATTGATTGTCAAAAAAACCCGTCTTTTGAAATTTTCTGAATAACTTAATTAATAAATACCCAACAAATAAAAAAATCAAGTTGTCGCAAATTTGAACAAGAAACCAAATTAATGGTGACTGTCCATTTGGGACAACATAAGAAATTTTCTCACTCAAAAAAGGTATGAACCAACGAATATGGTAAACTAATGCTGTTGCTGAAAAAAAGATAGCTCCCCATAAAATTGATTTAATGAAGATTTGTTTTGGAAAATTTGTTTTGCCCATTATATTATTATTTGATTGTTCAAGGCAAATATAGAGAAAATAAAATTAAACAACTATATTTTATTGTTTTATTTTAATTATTTATCAATTTAACTATTTCTATCTGTTTCTATTAACTATAATCACCACTTCCCCTTCGTTTGCAACGAAGGTTTATTGGCCTATCGCTTATACCGATAAAATAAAAACCCGTTAAATATGTTTCCGTGAATTAAGACACAAAAAAACCGCCCTGACTTTATAGTCGGAACGGTTTCTGCTAAAATAAATTTTTCTCTTTTAATGTTTTTATTTCAACCACTGGGACAATCTGTAGGACTGATGCTCACCATACACGGATAGAGATTTGTTTTACAAAGTTTTATTTAAGCAATCCGGTCAGTACTTGTTTATAAACATGCAGCGGATGAGCGCCTGTAATCACATTCGCACCGTTGAACAGCATGGTAGGTACAGATCTGATGCCTTTGTTTTTCCAATAGGCTTCTTTCTCCTTTAGTTTCAGGCGTGCATCTGCATCATCCAACCTTTTCAGTGCTTCCTGCTTATCTAAACCAATACTATTTAATTCTTGTAAAAGAATTTCCCGTTTCGAAATATCTTTTCGTTCGCTGAAATATGCTTCCACCAGACGCACATTTAATTCGGTCTGTTTCCCATTTTCCCTGGCATAATCAATTAAAATATGAGCATCCAGCGTATTTGGCATTTTCATATCCTCAAAGTAATCAAACTTAAAATCCACTTCTGCACCAAGTTTGGACAATTGTTCTTTCGATCGCCGGTTATCTTCCTGAGTAGTTCCATATTTCCGACTAATATGTTCATTCACATTTTCACCTTCGGGAGGCATTTGAGGATTTAATTCAAAGGGTTGCCACTCAATCTCTACCCGGTCCTGTATGCCCATTTCGACAATCGCTTTTTCAAGGCGTTTGTACCCTACAATACACCAGGGACAAACCACATCGGAAACTATGTCAATTTTTATTTTTGGTTCCATTTTTATTTTTTTGTTTGTATTTTTATTCTCTGAATCCTAAAGCTGAAATGCAGATATAAAGATCACAGTTTGTTTATTCACTCATAAAACCAATAGGAAAGTAATTAGTTTAAAAAAAAACGCCCCGGCTAAAAAGTCGAAGCGTTTTCCCCTAAAAATATCTTTTTTCTCTTTTAGTGGAAATCATTTATTTGAGATTTATTGTAAATTCCTTTATTGTCGATTCTGCAATTCCACTTAAAACCGGAGGTCCAACCGCCCTGTGTATTTAATTCAACGATCCCTTCGGCAATCAAAGGATCAACTTTTCCACAACTACTTAAATCGTGCGCATAAACAGTCACTTTTAAACCCTCTTTTAAGTTGATCGTCTTTCCTTTTGAATCGACTATCGTATCGGTTTCAGATAAAAGAACCAGATTATCTTCTATCATTTCACTAAAATCTACATTAAAACCGGGTACTTTCATTTCATTAGAATTTGGAAATTTTCGGGATCTGTTTTTTCTATTCGGTAAATAATTAACCGCAAAGGACTCGAAGAATACATAAAGAAAATATTCTCTCTGTTCTCTGCGAAAATCCCGGCGGTCTCAGCGGTAAAAAAGTGTGTTTCGTGTTATTGTTTGTTGCTACTAAGCTCAAAAATACGTTTCTTCATTTTTCATTATCAAATCAACCAATCAACCAATCAACTAATTAACTAATTAACTAATTAACCAATTAACTAATTAACCATTCCTCCATTCAACTCACACTCCCTCGTAAATAATTTTATCCACCACGGCAATATCGGCTTCGGCCCAATCGAGGGTGGCCAGCAGGTCGGCATTCATCCATTTGGCGTCGATATGTTCGGTAAGGGTGAATTTCCGGTCCGCGGCAGAACAGATAAAGGCCTGCAGGTTAATATTGAAATCGGGGTAACTGTGCTGTACCGTCAGGAAAGGATAATCGATGGTGATATCCATTTTCAGTTCTTCGCGTATTTCGCGCGTTAAAGCCTGTTCGGGGGTTTCACCTTTCTCCGGCTTGCCGCCCGGGAATTCGAATTTAAAGGAAATGTAATCGTGTTTGTTCTCGTTGCGCTGTACACACAAAATTTTGTTATCAACGATAATAACGGCTGCCACCACATCCATGTGTTTCATGATCATCAATTTTAAATCGGAAGAATCCCCGGGTTCAGTCTGAACAAACAGCCAGTTAACTCCAAAAACTTGTTTGCCTGTCTGTTACAGCCACCGATCCGGTCGGATTTCTTAACCTGTAAAGCTACACAATTCCATTCACCTGTGCTATTATTCCGCACTATATTTCATTCGTGACTTTTGCGGACATAATTAAACCGCCCCGGCCGAAGCCAAAGCGGTTCAATTTATACATAACCCCGGGATTCTTCCCCCCTTTCTAAGAGTATTCACAAACAGAAAGCTGGAAGAGCATTTTTCTTAAGCCTTATACTATTTTTTCCTTTTTCTTTCTCCTTTGGAGAACCAACGGTCAGCGTAAGCTAAAGTACCCGAAGGGGGATAGAGGTTAGGGGGTTGGGGGTCATTTAATTGGATCCGATATTTCCCTGACAGATGATAACATTCGAAAAGGCGGCTGACTGATAAACATTGATATAACCATCGTAGACCATCCAGTTATCGTAAGTGATCGCCACTCCGCTGTTCAGGTCCGTAACATTGGTATAACTTTTACCGGTGGTTCCATTGACAGACTGCAGCGTCTTCACAATTGGTCCGCCTCCTACCGAAGCCACTGATCCCAGGTTCAATGAAACCGGATAATAATCGCCCGCAATGGTTCCGCTTAAGGTAAGGGTGATCAGTGTATTTCCATTAAGCCTTTTCTGAAACAAAGCATTCCCTGAAACTCCGTAGTTATCCAACGTAGCCAGTGGATAGGATTTATTGGTGGTTGTAAGTACATTTCCGCCTATATCGCCCTGTGCCAGAATAATATTGGCATTTAAGTCGCTTTTAAGTACCCTGACAAATCCATTGTAAGCAATCAGTTCAGCGTAAGACATGGTGTTTATCACGGTCGAACTTTTACCGTTGGCATCCACCGGATTCAGAATGACTTTCACAATACCTCCTTCAACAACCGTATTCTTACAAAGTTGAGCCGGATGATCTCCACCTGAAACACCGGTAAGGGCAATATCTATGGTAACAATGGTCGCGGAGGTTTCGGTAAACTTAACCGTCCCGCTTACACCCAGTACATCTTCCACGTTCAGGTCGTAGGTGGTGGAACGTAATTCAACAGGATCTTTCGTACATCCCTGAAGGAAAATAATTCCCAGTCCGATAACCAGCAGGGCAAATACAGAAACAACATTTCTCTTTTTAATCATTATCTTTTGTTTTTTGTCTTCCCGCAACTGACGGGGCAGATGTGAATATATTCCACGGAACAAAGTTCAGGCTATTCCGGCAGGCAACTATTACATAATTCCTGAAAAGAGTTACAGCTTTCACACCTTTTGGTCATATTTGAATCGCTAAGGGGTCTTTTTGTCGATGTCAAAATAATGAAAGCTTACGATTCAAAAAAAGTTTCTTCACTGACAGAAATTTCAGACCCTGATGGGAATGTGTTGGAATCCGGTCGGAAACAAAGGACTTTTAGTCCGGTTGAAAAAGAAGAATAAATCCACGTTCCGTATCATACGGTTGAAGGAAAAAAGAATGATTTTTTTCCAAAAAAATAAAGCTAAATAAGTTCTTTTATTGTGTTTGTGAAGGTTTACTAATATTTTCTATTATTCCGGTCTGCGCAGATAAGCGTTTTAGGGCAAAATAGCAGAAAAACGGCTAAATACAACAGCATCCGGAAAGCCCGTCTGAAAAGAGACTTCAGAAAATATGGATCAAAATTATGACACGGAAACATATCTCCTCAATATTTCACCATGAGGGCAGATAAATCAATTTTGAGTTTAATACATTGTTTAATAGAATAATATATAAATCCAAACGTAACAGCAATAGGCGTTCTTAAAATAATAACAACCTTTGAACGCAACTGATCTGGTTTGTTTTTTCCCAGAACCTGTAAATATCCCGGAAGAAAAGACTTTATTTGTCGTAATGACAGGTTTGAAAGCGGTGCCCGAAAAAGTGCTTTCGATAAAAGAAATAGAGAGGAAAAAAACCGGTCCTCGAAGACTTTATTATCAGAAAAAAGGAAGAATATATTTAACTATCTATTCGGCCTTTGAGATCTGAGATTTTGAAGTTTCTGTTCACAAAAAAAAGAAAAAGTGTTTCGGTAAAATTTCAAAACCAGGAAAGAAAAATCGTCTTTGCTTCCGGGCCTAAAATCTTCCGTTGAAGAACGAATAAGAAATAATGCGATTGAAAACCGAACGAAAAATGAACAGCGGCAGACTAGGAAAAAAAGAATATTCGTCCTTCTTTTCCTCCGTATTTTTTCCGGCGGATATAAAAATGAAAAAAAATAGTCCGGAAAAAAATAATTTCGTTGACCCGCAACATAAAATTTTGATTGAATCTTCCGTTTGACGTTCATTTTTGCTGAAAAAAGTCCGGCAGGGCATTAAAATCCTGAAAAATTTGGGAAAAGAGCAATCTGTTGCGTCAATCTTATTCAAATGGAGACTGCAAACCGGATGGTTTAATGAGAAAATAAGTCACGGGGATTTGTAAGGCACAAAATTTCAAGCTCAAAATTCATCACAAAATTCGCTCATAAAATGAATGAAATCCGTAAGATTTATTACGAAATTAGCAGGCAAGAAAACTGGAAAACCGAAGTCAGGAAAACAGGCAACCGAAGGGATAAAAAATAATCCGTTTCTGCTAAAAAACAGACTGACGGGTGAAGGCGGAAAGCTGATCCCTGAATGAAAGTACGGACGTTGAATTATTCGAAGTGAGTTCGTATTGATGCTTTTACAAAAATCAGCGGAAAGCCAAATTTTGACCGTTTTCCGTCAAATAGGAAAGAATCACTTCGTGTCAAAAAGGTCTATTATCAGGCTAATTTCCGGAAAGTGAAAAAAACATGCAGAATAAGAATAAAAATCCGGAATAAAATCCATATTTAAAGTTATAAATTTATATATTAATAGTTTAGGAAATGAGCAATTCACTAACTAAGAATTCGTTTCAGTCTTCAACTGAGTGCAAAACGAAACAAAAGACTCTATTGTGTCAATACCCGAATAGTTAGCAGCAGTTTAAATTGTATTCCTGTTCGCAAAAGCTATTTTTGGGTCATTTGAATCGAATATTTTGTCTTTATCAGGGTGCTGATGGCAATTCATTTTGATCGAATCCCCGACCGAAAAGATATTTTATGATCAGAAAAAATGAAAACCGAAAAACAGAATCCTCCTGTCTCCTCTCCTTCATTCGTTAATATAATTAGCTATTTTGAATTTTTTTATGACCCGAAAATTCCTAAATTTGAGTATCCGCTTGTCTGAAATATTGTCTTTCGGAGGGACAAAGGAAAGCGAAAAGAACAAGCAAATAAATCGGGAATAATTTTAAATACATCTGTAAGGAGGTAATATTAATGAAGAAAAATTCCGGGAGAATTTAAGCCGGAAATTTTAGGGTCGGGATTTCAATCGCTGAAATATTTTCCACGGCTGTCATTTTTACAAAAAAAAGATCAAGGGACAGATTGAAATTTATCAATTGAGAAAAGAGACAGGATGAAAATACAAATAATACTGAATCTACCGGATAAATTGAAATCACGTAAATTTTGAGTCTAAACTGGAAAAAGGAGAAAAGCAGTTGTTGGGCAAATAAAATCTTTCATAGTCAATGAATCACGGTTGGAAGGTATTTATCGTCTTTTAGGACCGAATCTGCATCTATTGGGGGTATTTCCGGATAATTCGGGTTGTTTTCAGTGACTTCTATCCTAAAAAAACAAGTTGCTCATTGAATATTCGGGAATTCTGACTCTAATACGCGTTAAATTATCTTATCATCAACCTTCAAAAGGCTAAACTTTTAAATGCTACCCCATAAGTCCTAACTATTTTATAACTTTGCAGCCCAAAACATTAAGAGTCGGATATATGTTATATGGCCTGTAACCGTGCATTTCGATTAAAAAGAAAGCACAAAACGGGTCTCCGGGATCCGGTAGGGCAACAATAAATAAGAAAAAAGGAAACAAATTATATGGATTTTACATACGATGTAATCGTTATAGGCGCCGGCCATGCCGGAAATGAAGCTGCATCCGCCGCAGCTAATATGGGTTCGAGGACTTTGCTCATCACCATGGACATGAATAAAATCGGTCAGATGAGTTGTAATCCCGCTGTAGGCGGCATTGCAAAAGGACAAATCGTACGGGAAATTGATGCGCTCGGTGGGCAAATGGGCATTGTAACCGACCGTTCAGCCATTCAGTTCCGCATGCTCAATCGTTCGAAAGGCCCTGCTATGTGGAGTCCCCGCTCTCAAAGTGACCGTCACGAATTTATACAACAATGGATAAAAACCCTGCTCCATACCGATAATCTCTTTATCTGGCAGGATACGGTAAAAGAATTAGTGATCGAAAACGGCGCAGTGACCGGCTTAAAGTCGGCATTAGGGATACATTTCCACGCAAAAACCGTCGTACTCACCGCAGGGACATTCTTAAGCGGCCTGCTACACATAGGAAAGAGCCAGATTGTCGGTGGAAGAATCTCCGAACCGGCTTCGTTCGGGCTAACCGAACAGTTGAAATTACTCGGGTTCACCACGGATAGAATGAAAACCGGGACTCCCTGCCGGATTGATGCCAGGAGCATTGATTTCAGTAAAATGACCGAACAAAAGGGAGAAACGGACTTCCACAAGTTCTCTTTTCTGGAAGAATCCCAACGGGAATTGAAACAAATGAGTTGCTGGATTACCAATACCAACGAAACAACACACGACGAATTGCGAAATGGATTGGCAGACTCTCCCCTTTACAACGGACAAATTCAAAGTATTGGTCCGCGATACTGTCCGAGTATCGAAACGAAGATAATAACGTTTGCCGATAAAATTTCGCATCAGCTTTTTCTGGAACCGGAAGGAGTCGATTCGCAGGAATACTATTTAAATGGTTTTTCTTCTTCACTCCCACTTCAGGTTCAAATTGCAGCAATCCATACCATACAAGGTTTGGAAAACGCACAGCTCTTCCGTCCGGGCTATGCTATCGAATATGACTTTTTTGATCCGACACAATTGAAGCATACCCTGGAGACCAAACGCATCAAAAACCTGTTCTTTGCCGGACAGGTAAACGGAACCACCGGTTACGAAGAAGCAGGCGGTCAGGGCCTGATCGCAGGTATCAATGCACATATCAATTGCCACGGCGGAGATGAATTTACACTGGCACGCAACGAAGCGTATATCGGAGTTTTGATTGATGATTTGGTTACCAAAGGCGTCGACGAACCCTATCGTATGTTTACTTCCCGTGCTGAATATCGTTTATTGCTCCGACAGGATGACGCGGATATGCGCCTAACCGAAAAAGGAAATGCCATCGGTCTGGTAAAATCAAACCGATTGGAACAACTTCAAAGCAAAAGAGAAGAACAAACCGGACTTCGGAATTTCGTAGAAACCCAATCGGTAAAGCCTGCCCAGATAAATGATTTTCTGGTTTCGAAAGATTCTTCCGAATTAAAGCACGGTTGCAAATTGAGTGATTTGGTTCTCCGTCCTCAACTGAGCATTTTCGAACTGGCCGAAGCGGTCCCCGAATTACAGCAGAAACTGGATGAAATAAAGAGCCGCAAGGAAGAAATTGTGGAAGCAACGGAAGTATTATTGAAGTACGAAGGCTATATCGAACGCGAAAGATTGATCGCTGAAAAGCTGCAACGGCTCGATCATATTAAACTGACAGGGAAGATTGATTACAACTCCGTACAGTCTATTTCCACGGAAGCCCGTCAAAAGCTGACGAAGATTGCACCAGAAACCATTGGACAAGCAAGCCGCATTCCGGGGATTTCACCCAGCGATGTCAATATACTATTGGTGATGATGGGGAGATAGATTAGTTTATAGTTGGTAGTTTATAGTTTATAGTAGGTAGTTTATAGTTTATAGTAGGTAGTAGGTAGTGAAAATCAATAAAATCAGATTTGTGCAATGTACACCTACTCCGTAATTATCCGTTTTAATACAGAAGTTGAATGTTATGGAGAGGTTTAAATCAACTTTGTTCCACGTGAAACAATAGTCCGAACGGATCGTACAATTAGAATAAGAGTTGTCCTTTGTTCCACGTGGAACAAAGGACAATAAACAGAAATAACACACATAAAGAACAGCTGTCAAGTAGCTTAGCTATTTATGAAACAAAGT
>JAQTOL010000107.1 GCA_028748945.1 Paludibacter sp. | reverse complement strand
AGTATTACAATGGCTGTAAAAAATGCAGATGAAACAGCATTAGCAAAAGATACAACATGGACATTTAGTACTATTAATGTTTATTCATTGAATATTACAGCATTAAACGGATCGGTAAGTAAAAATCCGGATCAACCTACTTATAATAGTGGCACTAATGTAGTTCTTACACCAACACCAGCACCGGGCTATTCATTTTCTTCGTGGAGTGGCGATGCCACAGGAACGAAGAATCCATTAACCGTAACAATGAATTCGGCTAAAAATATCACTGCAAACTTCACATTAAATTCAAGCAATTTCTCGTTGAATATAAGTGCATTAAACGGTACAGTGATAAGTATTCCGGATCAACTTACTTATGTTAATGGTACATCTGTTGAACTTACTGCTGTTCCCGATCCCGGGTACACATTTAATTCATGGAGTGGTGATGCTATTGGAACAAATGCTGTTGTCACAATTATTATGAATGGAGACAAAAATGTAACAGCAAACTTTGATGCTGCTGCGGCTCAGGGTCCCGGAATTGTAAATCTTGGAACAGCTGCTGATTTTACCATTTTATCCAAAACAGGAATCTCAACCATTGGTGTTACTTCCATTACCGGTAATATCGGTGTTAGCCCCGCAACTGCAACAGCAATAACCGGTTTTTCCTTAATCATGGATGCCACCAATCAATTCTCAACTTCGCTTTATGTTAATGGTCAGGTGTTTGCCTCTGATTATACATTGGCTCCTCCGTCTAAAATGACAACTGCCATTAGCGATGTGGAAACTGCATTTACTACAGCTATGGGTATGACAACTTCTGTAATCGTTGATAAAGGCGCAGGTAATATAAGTGGTATGACACTGGTACCTGGTTTATATAAATGGAGTTCAGGTCTTTTAATAACCAATGCCGGTGTGACTTTATCGGGTGGACCAAATGACACCTGGGTTTTCCAGATTGCTCAGGGACTTACTGTTGATAACACGGCTATCATTCATTTATCGGGTGGTGCCCAGGCTAAAAATATATTCTGGATTACAGCTTCAGATGCCGTAATAGGATCAGACGTTGATTTTAGTGGAAATATCTTAAGTCAAACACTTATTTCACTGAATACACGTGCTAAAGTTACCGGAAGGTTATTGGCTCAGTCAGCAGTGACATTAAATACAGCCACAGTTGTACTACCTTAATAATAAATTCAAAAAAATATGAAAACAATTAATATGTATAAAAAGGAATCGCGCTTAGCGCGGTTCCCTTATGCCCTGAGCATAAAAAGTGTTATTCTTGGCGCTGTAATCTTATTGGGTATTCAAACACCTGTTCAGGCACAAGATTCTATTCGATACACACAACCTTCGTGGTACTTTGGTGTGGCTGCAGGTGGAAATATTAATTTCTACCGGGGTTCAACTCAGCAAATGAATCCTGAATTAACCGTTCCAAGTACTTTTCACGATGGTACCGGTTTAGGGCTTTATCTTGCTCCTTTAATCGAATATCGTCCCGCCAACTCACGTTGGGGAGTTATGTTTCAGGCAGGTTACGACAGTCGTAGAGGTTCATTTACTTCGGTAAAAAGTCCATGTAATTGCCCGGAAGATTTAATTACAGATTTAAGTTATCTGACGGTAGAACCAAGCTTACGTTTTGCACCATTCAAATCTGATTTATATTTGTATGCCGGTCCTCGTTTTGCTTTCAATTTGACAAAAGGATTCAGCTACCAGTTGGGTATTAATCCGGCTTTCCCGGATCAACCGGCCACACCGGCAGTAAAAGGTGATTTTAGTGATATTAACAGTAGTTTGATTTCGATGCAAATCGGAGCCGGTTACGATATCCATCTTTCATCTGATTATCACAAGACTCAATGGGTTCTTTCTCCATTTGTTTCATTTCAACCGTATTATGGACAGGATCCACGTACCATCGAAACATGGAATATAACCACCTTGAGAGTAGGTGCTGCTTTGAAGCTGGGATCAGGACATAAAATTGTAACAAAGGAAAAGGAAACTCTACCCGAAAAATCAATTGTACTTGTAGAACCTAAAGTAACATTCACGGTTAATTCGCCACTAAATATTGTGAGCGAACGGAAAGTGAGAGAAATTTTCCCTCTACGTAATTACATATTCTTCGATTTAGGTTCTGATGAAATACCTAATCGTTATGTATTATTAAAGAAAGATCAGGTAAAGGATTTCAAGGAAGACGAAATGGAAATGTCAACACCAAAAAATCTTTCCGGACGTTCGGAACGGCAATTGAAAGTATATTACAATGTATTGAATATCGTCGGTGAACGAATGCTAAACAATCCATCGACAACCATTACCCTGGTTGGATCGTCAGCACAGGGATCAAAAGATGGTCTTGCAATGGCCGGATCGGTTAAAGACTATTTAGTAACTGTATTTGTTATTGATCCTAAACGGATTTCTATCGAAGGGCGTAATAAACCTGTTTTAGCTGCAGTACGAAAAGGTGGCACCATAGATATAGTTATGCTTCGTGAAGGAGACCGTAGGGTTACCATCGAAAGTAATTCACCTGCATTATTAATGGAATTCCAGAGTGGACCTAATGCTCCGTTGAAACCAATAGAGATAGTTGCCGTACAGGAAGCACCTATTGACAGTTACTTCTCAGTCAATTTAGATGGAGCTGATGAAGCTTACTCTTCATGGACACTGGAATTGACCGATAACACCGGAAAAGTTCAAAACTACGGACCTTATACACAGGAAACTGTAAGTATCCCCGGAAAAACCATATTGGGTGATAAAGCCGAAGGTGACTATAAAGTGAAAATGATTGGTACAACCAAGAGTGGCAAGATCGTAACAAAAGAAGCT
This sequence comes from Paludibacter sp., assembly GCA_028748945.1. Classification (GTDB taxonomy): domain Bacteria; phylum Bacteroidota; class Bacteroidia; order Bacteroidales; family Paludibacteraceae; genus Paludibacter. The sequence continues at coordinate 6,203 of JAQTOL010000107.1, read as the reverse complement.
TCTACACATATTGTTCTTTGGAAAGCTCCTGTTACCGAAACCGGAACCCGATTCAGTATACTATATGAATACAATAATTCGAAGACCAACAGAATGTACCAAAAGTACCTGACTAACGTTGTTCTTCCTAAGATTCCAGCAAACGGAACAGTTATTATTCATGGTCATACCGACATTATCGGAGGCGAAGCATATAATCAAAAATTATCAACAGCACGTGCTAACGATGTCAGAGATATTTTGGAAGATGCTTTGGCCAAGGCTGGTCGTAAAGATGTTAAGTTCGAAGTTTACGGAATGGGCGAAGATGAAAAAACAGCTCCTTTCGAAAATAAATATGCCGAGGAACGTTTTTATAACCGAACGGTAATCATAGACATAATACCTTAATAGTTTGTTATCTTTTGTTTACAATTTCTGATAAGACAGAGATCCCGGTTTGGGGTCTCTGTTTTTGTTTTTAATTACTATCTGGAGTTATATAAGAAAGTTGTATGATATATTTCAAATACAACCCCCAAATAGGGGCTTTAAGACGAAGTATCTTATATTTACTTTAATGTCAAAAGGTTTCTTAGAAGCACTCTTAAGCCTTTCCAAGATAGCTATCGTAAGTAAATAGTAAATAGCATTGCAGATTGGAAATACCAATCTAAAAATTAAATGAAACAAAAGAAATGGGAACGCGGATTCATTTTGATGGAGCGGATAAAAAAACGGATTTTAATCCCGATGAATCGGGATTGATTTAGGAATATAATCAAAATGTTTGCATTTTTTTAAATCCGTCCCGATAGCTATCGGGATAAATCAGCTAAATCAGCGAATCCCGATAGCTATCGGGACAGCGTTCTATTCTTAATTTGTTTCTTAAGAGTAAATAGTAAATGAATAAATAGTAAATTATAGATGTGTGAATCATGTAACTCTTTTCCAAAGTTGTGTAACATCTACCCTGTTCACTACATCTATCTTTGTTCCATTGTGAAACTTAACTCACAATTTAAAATTCCAATAAAATGAAAAAAAAATTACTTCTTACATTAACTGCAGCATTGCTGTTTTTAATGCCAAATGCAAGTTTCGGACAAGCTATAAATTTAGGAACTGCAGCTGACTTCGTGCTCTTTTCTTCGGTTGGTGCACTGAGCAATACCGGAATATCGAATCTGACAGGTAATGTCGGTAGCAATAGCGGTTCAAGTACCGGCTTTGGAAATGTAAACGGCGTGATGAATAATAACAATGGAGCCAGTGCACAATGTTCTGCCGATTTATTACTTGCCTACAATCAACTCCATAATACGGTATCAACTTTCAGTCATGCACCCTTGTTAGGTAACGGCGAAACGCTGGTTGCCGGAGTATATGCTATAGATGGTGCCACCACCCTGAATCTTAATCTTACGTTGGATGCCCAAGGCAATTCCAATGCAGTATTTATTTTTAATGTTGCAGGTACATTCTCGACAAACGTTGCTGCCAAAGTTCACTTAATTAACGGAGCCATGGCGAGTAATGTGTATTGGACTGTTGAAGGTTTGGTAAGTTTAGCCTCAGAAACAAAAATGTGTGGAACAATCATCGCTAACAATGCTGCGATTGTTTTGAATGCTAACGATACTATCGTAGGTCGTGCACTTACAACTAACGGTGCTATCTCAATAACCGGCGTGTTGGCTTATACACCTGTTGTAGCCGGAGCACCATTACTTCAGGGTCCGATTGCTCCAAACCTTGGATCAACGAAATGTTATGCCTTATTTTCAGCTAACGGACCGGTTTCAAATTTCGGAGTATCAAATGTTATGGGTGATGTGGGAACAAATGTCGGTTTAACATCCGGTTTCGATGCCCTTTTAGTTACAGGTGCAATTCATGCTATTGCTGATGGATCTACCGCCCAATGTGCAGCCGATTTACTGGTTGTATATGATTCTTTAAACAACCTGCCTGCAGATATTGAGTTGCTTTATCCGGCTCAGTTAGGTCACAATCTGGTGCTTACACCTCATACTTACCTGTTGAATGCTGCTACAGCTTTAACCGATTCACTTTACCTGGATGCTATGGGTAACGCCAATGCCGTTTTTGTTATTAAAATTAGTGGAGCATTATCAACAAGTACCCATGCAAAAGTACTTTTGATAAACGGTACACAATCAAAAAATGTGTTTTGGAAAGTTGATGGTCCGGTTGAAATAAATGACTACTCCGAATTTAAAGGAATTATTGTCGCCAATAATGGTGCTGTAAGTTTAAAAACGGGTGTAACCCTTGATGGTAGAGCCTATACAACAACCGGTGCTTTTTCAACTGCCGGTATTACAACAACAATGCCTTCTACATGTACGGTTACCGCTGTTAATACATTAAGTACTAAGAATGCAGTATCATTTGCACCGAATCCATTTGGTTCATACACAACCATTACATTGGGTGATGCATCCAAAATCAATAATTACTCATTAACGATGTACAATGTGATGGGTAAAATGGTCATGAATACCATTATAACCAATCAACTGACCACCCTGAATACAAGTAATTTCCACACAGGAATTTATTTCTACAAAGTGATGGAAAATGACAAAGTGGTTCAAACCGGAAAACTGATTAGTAATCAATGATTAGTTTATAGTATGTAGTTTATAGTATGTAGTCTGTAGTAAGAACTAAATAATGTTGTATAATTTTCATTGTTGTTCCCTAATTCTATCGGGACTAATAAGTCCCTCTCCTTGGAGAGGGTCCCGATAGCTATCGGGATAGGAGAGGTCGAATTTATAAATACTACATTACATTCTTACAACTACTTAATAGTAATTCAAAAGGTTATTTTGCTATTATAAATTACACATAATTCATACTAATCAACTAAAACAAAAAGCCCATTGTATTATTGCAGTGGACTTTTTTTTCAGAAAAATATTTAAATCGTAAATGAGAGATGTGTGAATCATGTAACTTATTTTCAAAATTGTGTAACACTTTTGATTTTAAAGACATCTATCTTTGATTCAGTTAGTATGCTTAATACACTCACTTAAAATACAATCAAAATGAAAAAAAAATTACTTCTATCATTAACTGCAGTTTTACTGTTTTTAGTGCCAAATGCCAATTTCGGTCAAACCATTAATTTGGGTACCGCTGCTGATTTTTCTCTCTTTTCAACCAACGGATCGGTCAGCAATACGGGAATATCTCAACTTACAGGAAATGTTGGATCGAATAATGGTTCCAGTACCGGTTTTGGAAATGTAAACGGTGTTATGCACGACCAGGATGGAGCCAGTGCCCAATGTGCTGCCGATTTATTAATTGCATACAATCAATTAAATGCAGCAATCCCTACATACTTTCCCGCTCCTTTGATGGGAAATGGTACTACTTTAACACCCGGTATTTATGCAATATCCGGTGCATCGACTCTGAACTTAGGTCTTACTTTGGACGCACAAGGAGATCCGAATGCAAAATTTATTTTTCAAATTGCAGGAACATTCTCTGCTAATGCCGAATCAAAGATTCATTTAATTAATGGTGCTTTGGCTTGTAACGTATTTTGGAAAGTGGAAGGAATGGTCAGTTTAGCTCCCGGTACTTTCATGAAAGGAACTATCATTGCAAACAATGCAGCCATCAGCATTACCACCCGCGACACGATTGAAGGTAGAGCCCTTTCAACCGCAGGAGCTATTACTGTTGATGGAGCGCTTGTATATACACCTACAGGTTGTGGAAGCCCTTATCTTACAGGTCCTGCAGCCCCCGATCTTAAAAGTACTGCCTGTTTTGCATTATTTTCGGCCGATGGTCCGGTTTCAAATACAGGAATAACTACAATCAACGGAAGTGTCGGCACAAATGTCGGTTTAACGACTGGTTTTGATCCGCTTTTAGTAAGCGGTAACATTCACCCGATTCCCGATGGAACTACGGCTCAATGTGCTGCCGATTTACTTACAGTATATAATTACCTGAATGTTTTACCTGAAGATATCGAATTATTGTATCCTGCACAATTTGGACGCAATCTGGTTCTTACTCCGCATACATATATTATGAAAGCGGCTGCGGTCTTCACCGATTCATTATACCTCAATGCTCAGGGAAATCCGGATACGGTGTCTGTTATAAAAATCAACGGTGCCCTCACAACCAGTACGTATGCAAAAGTACTTTTGATTAATGGTGCCCAGGCAAAAAATGTGTATTGGAAGATTGAAGGTGCAGTTAGTATCAACAATTATTCGGTTTTTTGTGGAACGATAATTTGTAATAATGGTGCATTAGGTGCTATCAATACCGGTGTCGTATTGAATGGTCGTGCACTGACAACATCAGGTGCACTTACTTCGGCTGCAATTACTACCATTATGCCTGCTGTTTGCGTTGCTACTGCTGTTACTACCTTACAGGTGGTGAATACTGCAGTTACAATTGCACCCAATCCGCTCAGTTCAAATACAACCATTGTCATAAATAATGACAGCAAAGAAACTAACTACAACCTGAAGATTTATAATGTTTTAGGAAAAGAAGTAATGAATACTTCATTAACAGCAAGAACAACATTGCTGGATACAAAAGAACTTACTACCGGAATTTATTTCTACAAAGTAATGAATAACGATATGGTTATTCAATCAGGGAAATTGATTTCTAAACAGTAAAAAAGTACAATACTGATTTTTGATGACAGTTGATTATTTAGAAAAGATCCATAACACGCATGTTGTGGATCTTTTTTATAACAACAATGTTCGAAATCTGTTTAATATAAATTGTTTATGTGTGAATGATGTAACTTTTAAATGGAATTTTGTAATGAGTTTAGTCCCTAAAAACCTCACCTTTGTTTATTGAAAATTATATACTATAATTGATGAATAAGATGAACAAGACAGAAAAAAATACAAACTGGGAAGTACAAAAAGGGAGACTTTTAAAAAAATTCGCCTATCTGACAGATAATGACCTTTTGTTTGAACAAGATAAGAAAAAGGAAATTTTTGAAGTACTCCAGAAAAGACTGGGCAAATCAAAAGAAGAGATACAGAAAATTATCAACGGATTATAACATTATATGTTTCGGAATTATATTTTTGATCAATTTCCGAATCGCCCAAAACATGTGAATTATGTAAGTTTTCATAGGAATTGTGTAACGGATTTAACATAGAAACTTTCCAACTTTACATCGTGAAAATACTTTCACTATTAACAAATAAAATTATGAATACAACTGAACTAAAAGGAACCTGGGAAGAAACGAAAGGAAAACTAATTCAAAAATTTGCAAACTTAACTGACAATGACCTCATGTTTGCTGAAGGCAAAAAAGAAGAAATGTTAGGACGACTACAAAAGAAACTGGGTAAAACAAAAGAAGAATTACGTAAGATTATTTCCGGGCTCTGATTTTTTCAGACTAAAGGCTGTTTAAAAGATCCGGTATAAAATCAATAAATTATCTGTTTACTAAAATCAATACTTTAAAATCATTCAAAATGAAAAAAACAATTTTTACCCTTGCCGTAATTACAATTTTTATGTCAGGAAGTCTTTTGACAAGTTGCCAGTCAACGGCTCAAAAAGAACGGGTAGCACAGGACAAAGTGGATAATGCACAGGAAAACCTTGATGTCGCAAAATACAATGCGGATATGGTGGATCAGAAAGTTGCAACTGCTGAACAGTTTAAAACGTACAAACTGGAGACTGAATTGAAAATCAAAAACAATGAAGTGCTGATAGCCGAGATAAAACTAAAGATGAGAAAATCCGGAGCAGCTTTCGATAAAGGGTTTTCAAATAAAATTGATTCATTGGAACTGAAAAATAAAAACATGAAATCGCGGATTGACAATTATGAAAAGAGTCATAGCGACTGGGAAACATTCAAACGTGAATTTAACCACGATATGGATGAATTGGGAAAAGCAGTTAAAGACCTGGGTGTAAAAAACAAACAATAATCACTATCCCGTTAATTAAAAATTTTAAGAGAATAAAACTGTTATAAACTTATTTATAAACACTAAAAACAAAACCATGAGCAATCTACTGTATTTTATCGCCGTTATTCTTATCATATTATGGGCCATTGGCTTCTTTGCATACAGCGTGGGTGGAATTATCCATATCCTGCTTATTATTGCCATTATTGCCATACTATTCAGATTAATAAAAGGACG
>JAQTOL010000106.1 GCA_028748945.1 Paludibacter sp. | reverse complement strand
ACGATCCTTCGCCCAACGATATGGCGAGCGTCCCCGGACAATAACCTAAAATTGCCATACCTGTTCCGAACACCAGACCTCCCAACACAATTCCACCCAAAATGAATGGCTTAACGTGATACGAAGCGAATCCTAATCCGATTTCGAAATTCAGCAAAATAGCCCCAACTCCAATAGCCAGCATAACAGCTTTGGCTACAGCTAGATTGTCAAGGGTAGCTAAACCGCTGATAACATTATGTTTATTCAGACTTGCATATTGCAATATTGCACCGAATAAAAATCCCAATAATAAAATAATAATTGTCATACTGATTCCTCCTATAATTTTAATGATAAACCTAAAAACGTATATATTATTGACTTACAAAGCTTGTGATAATCCACAATGAAGTGGTAGAAATAATAATCCAAAGAATGACGCCTTGTATCAAGGGCTTTACGCCAACCGATTGCAATACTTTTTTTGACAATCCACTGCCAATCAAGAACAAAGTAAGTGTCAACACTGCTTTTGCTACAGTTACTATGTAGCTGCTGAATTCTTTGACAAATGGTACATAGGTGTCGAGCACCATGGCAACAACAAACAGTCCGATAAAGTAAGGTATTTTTACCTTGCTGTTTTTGTTCTTAAATAAAAAGGTGGAAAGGAACGAAACGGGAATAATCCACAAAGCCCGGGCTAATTTTACGGTTGTAGCCACTTCCAGTGCATGAGGTCCGAATTTGCTGGCGGCACCTACCACCGAACTGGTGTCGTGAATGGCAATGGCGCACCACAACCCGAATTGTGATTGTGATAAATGTAAATGATGACCGATGAAAGGAAATAAGAATAAGGCAATTGAATTTAATATAAAAACAGTGCCCAGGGCTACCGAAATTTGTTTCTCTTCGGCTTTGATGATGGGTGAAACAGCCGCTATGGCACTACCTCCACAAATGGCTGTTCCGGTAGAAATGAGGTAGGATGTTTTTTTTTCTATTTTGAATATTTTGCCAATGATATAGCCCAAAATAAGGGTGCCGGTTATTGAAACCACGGTGAACATGATTCCCTGTCTTCCGGCTCTAAGGGCCGTGGTTACGTTCATTCCGAATCCTAACCCGACTACCGAAAACTGCAATAAAATCTGGGTAGCTTTGCGGTTGAGGTGCATATACGGATGTCCCACAAACAAGGCAATAAACAAGCCAATGAGTAATGCCACCGGTGGCGAAATAAACGGAGTTAAGCAGAGTATAACTGCCAATATAAAAATGACTTCCCGTGTCGTGATGCTGCGGTCGAAAAAGTGTTTTTTACTTTTTTCCCCGTCTGTTTTAATAATTTCTTCTTCCATACTGAATCCTTTGATTTATGTGACTGCAAAGGTAAATCAGTTATGTGAACCCTGGAAATAGTTATTTGTAATGCTTCATTACTTAAAGTTATACTGGCGGGCAAATCTCATGAATAATTCAGGAAGAGCTTCTACTTCGCCCTGTTGTTGGATAAAGTGAAAATTCCGCTCAATAGTAAGTCCATTCACGTCAATTATAGTGACTTCGTTATTTTTAAGCTCTTTCAAAATAGAATATATCGAAATAAAAGCCATGCAATCAGAATGCAGCAGATAGGATTTAATACTCTCGGTGCTGCCCAGTTGCATTTCAGTTTGAAGCTGGGACAATTTTATTCCTAGGGGTTTTAATGCATGGGCAATTACCTCTAAAGTGCCCGAACCGGGCTCCCTTAACAACAAAGGTATTTGAAGTAAATCATCCAGTTGTATCAATTCCTTTTTTGCCAGCGGATGATTGATTTTCGCTACCAGCACAATCTCATCTTTAATAAATACGGTGTATTTAAAGGATGTGTTTTTAGATTGTCCCTCGATGATGCCAAAGTCAATATCCTTGTTTTGCAAAGCCTGTTCTATCTGTTCGGTATTATTAATCATTAACGTAATCTGAATATCCGTGAATTTTTTATGGAATGACGCTAATAGAGGTGGCAGAACATATTGTGCAATGGTGGTACTTGCACCGATTCGTAATTTGCCGCTGTGCCGTTGGTTCAGGTTGTTCAGTTCAAATTCAAGATTACTATAAATAGTAAAAATTTGGTTGCTGTATTGCAATAAGGTTTCACCGGCTTCGGTCAGTTTTATTTTCGTGCCGTTTCGGTCGAACAGTTTTATTTTAAAGTGATTTTCAATTTCCTGAATATGTTTGGAAACTGCCGGTTGAGTAATACACAACTCATCAGCCGCCTTGGTAAAGTTGAGGCGTTTGGCAACGGTATGAAAAACTTTTAAGCGAAAGTCAAACATGTTTGTTGATTTAATGGTAAAACTTTTTTCTAACTGTCTATATTATAAGGGCTGATATCTTATCCCTGAATTTTTATTTTAAGGATCTCAGCAAACAATAAGCTCTTTCCGGTTCTACAAATGTATTAAAAATAATTCTTTCAATAACCAAAACCGGCTGAATCTCTTTCAAAGAAATTCAGCCGGATCATTTTATTTAAAAAAAGAATTATATAATCAACATGGCATCACCGTACACACCAAATTTATAGCCTTCTTTAATGGCAATTTCGTAAGTATTCATAACCTGATCGTAATCGCCAAAAGCAGCGGTGAGCATAATCAGAGTAGAGTAGGGAAGATGGAAATTAGTTATTAATGAATTGGCCACAGTAAAATCATATGGTGGAAAAATAAATTTATTGGTCCAACCATCGTATGATTTGATTCTTCCTTCAGTACCTGCGACAGTTTCGAGGGCACGCATGACAGTTACTCCCACAGCGCAAATATTCTTTCCTTCGTCGTGTGCTGTGTTTACAATATTGGCCGTTTCTGCTGTAACCGACATTTGTTCCGAATCCATTTTATGTTTGGTCAGATCTTCCACATCAATTTCGCGGAAATTACCCAAACTCATATGGGAAGTGATGAATGTTTTTTCAATTCCTTTAATTTCCATGCGTTTCAATAATTCACGACTGAAGTGCATACCAGCCGCAGGTGCAGAAACAGCCCCTTCGTGTTTGGCAAAAATAGTTTGAAAACGTTCTGCATCTTCAGGTTCCACCGGACGTGTTATGTTACGTGGCAGCGGGGTTTCACCTAACGCATAGAGACCTTTTTTGAATTCTTCGTGGGTGCCATCGAATAAAAAGCGCAGGGTGCGTCCACGCGAAGTTGTATTGTCAATTACCTCGGCCACAATGGAATCATCTTCACCAAAGTAGAGTTTATTTCCAATACGTATTTTACGTGCGGGCTCAACAAGTACATCCCATAGACGCATTTCATGGTTCAGTTCACGTAGTAAAAAGACTTCAATTTGCGCTCCTGTTTTTTCTTTATTTCCATACAAACGGGCCGGAAATACTTTCGTGTCGTTAAAAACGAACAAATCACTTTCATTGTAATATTCAAGTACATCTTTAAAAACCCGGTGTTCAATTTCTCCGGTTTTGCGATGTAACACCAATAAACGAGATTCATCGCGATGATTGGCAGGATGTTGAGCTATCAGCTCATCGGGTAACTTGAATTTAAACTTAGATAACTTCATGTGTTTGTTTATTAAGATAATCCTAAACACCTAAAGGAGTTTACAGATATCATTGTTGTGAATTATTTTTTTATTATGATAATAACTTGGTTTATTCCCCTTGAGGAGTCAGGGGCATATCCAGGTATTCAATCAAATCGTCAATTTGCCAGCAGTCTTCGAGTCGGACATCACCTATCCGTGTCCTTTCCAATGCTATCAGATGGGCACCGCCTCCCAATGCCAGACCAATGTCCCGTGCCAAAGCTCTGATATAAGTTCCCTTGCTGCATACAACACGTATTTTCAATACAGGCAGGGTAAAATCCAGTACCTCAATCTCATCTATAACCAATAACTTCGGTTTTAGTTCAACTTCCTTTCCTTCACGTGCATAATCGTAGGCACGTTTACCATCCACTTTCACAGCCGAATAAACAGGCGGTGTTTGCCATATTTCCCCCAGAAACTGCAGGATGATTTTGTCGACCATCTCCCGGTTAATATGTTCGGTTGGATAGGTGGCATCAATCGCTAATTCTAAATCGAAAGAAGGTGTTGTAGCTCCCAGCGCCAGTGTTGCTATATATTCTTTTGTCTGATACTGAAATTTTTCAATGAGCTTTGTTGATTTTCCGGTGCAGATAATCATTACACCTGTAGCCAGGGGATCCAGAGTTCCGGCGTGACCAACTTTTAATTTTTTAATCTTCAACGTTTTTTGTAGCTTCCAACGCAATTTACTTACCAGATTGAATGAAGTCCAATCCAATGGTTTCGCTACATATAAAACTTCTCCTTCAACAAAATTCATTACTTTTTATTTTAATACGCACGCTATGCGTTATTTACAAAATGGATGCCATGCAAATTCTATACGCAATCTGATACATTTCTACATAATATCCAAATCAACACCCATTATCAACAAAATGATCAAAATAGTACCAACAATAATGCGATAATAACCAAAGGCTTTAAATCCGTATTTGGTAAGAAAACCGATAAAAAATTTAATGGCTGCCATGGCAACCAAAAATGCCACAACATTGCCGATTAACAGAGTCATTAAGTTTTCCGATAACATGGAAACACTGGCAGGATCCATGATCAATTTAAGCAGTTTGTAACCGGCTGCAGCTGCCATCGTAGGTACGGCCAGAAAAAACGAAAATTCAGCAGCGTTTTTACGCGAGAGATTTGTTGTCATTCCGCCCACGATTGATGCCATGGAACGAGATACACCCGGAATCATGGCTATACACTGATAGAATCCAATTTTTAACGATCTTTTCCAACTCATGGTTTGGTCTTCCGAAGGATGATCAAACCATTTATCCACGAACAACATCAATACTCCGCCTATAACCAGCATCACAGCCACAACAAAAACATTTTCGAGCAGACTGTCAATCATGTCACTGAAAATAAACCCTAGCACCAAAGCAGGAAGAACTGCGATCAATAGTTTCCAGTAAAAATCCCAGGTTTGAAAAAACCTTTTCCAATACAATACTACTACTGATAATATGGCTCCAAACTGGATATTTACAGTAAATGCTTTTACAAATTCGGTACTTTCAATCGCCAACAGCTTTTGAGCAATAATCATGTGTCCCGTGGATGATACCGGTAAGAACTCGGTCAACCCTTCAACAATGCCAATAATAATAGTCTGTATAATACTCATTCAATCAAAAAATAACTTAGGATAAATATTTAATAAAAAGGCATTAATTAGTCGGTAAGAATGAAATTAAACTTTTTCAACTAATTAGATTTAAATTAATTAACTATTTTGCTTTTGGTTTGTATAAAATGGCAATAATAACAAAAACAAAACCGATAACCGATACGATAGGTGCAACCGTGATTCGACGTGTACTGAAAATATCGGGATTGAATTCTACTCCGGTTGTTGATCCGGTCATTAAAATAAAGCCTGAAACGATAATAACAAAACCTACGGCTATCAGTATCAGATTGATTTTGCCTAACGTGAAACGTTTGTTGTTTTCCATAAATTTATTAAATGTTGAATTGTTTAACTGGGATCTTTCTACTAATTCTTAAATAAAATACATATCATTCGTGTTCATTTTTAAATATCTGCCAACGGCAAAAAAAGACGAAATGGCCGCCAGGGATACACCTAACAAAATTACAATTGAACTGACAGTTACTGCAGTTAATGGTTGAATTATCATACCTGTCATGCCAAATTGAAATTGAATAAAATTTATAACACCGAATAATAAAAACAGAGAGATGACTGAAGCAACCACTCCGTTTATCATACTGCTTATAATATAGGGACGACGAATAAACCAGGGTGTGGCTCCTACCAATTTCATTGTGTTAATGAGAAATCGATTTGAATATAGGGATAAACGAACTGTATTGTTGATTAGTGCAACAGATACGAAAAGTAAGATAGCGGCCAGGGCCATTAATACTAAACTCATTTTACTCACATTTTCGTTCACCAGACTTACAATATCTTTCTGATAAACAACGCGTTTAATATCTTTGAAGGCTTTAAGCTTCGATTCAATTTTATTTACACTGTCGTTATTCGCATATACAGCATTCAATTTCACCTCGAGTGATGCCAGCAATGGGTTGTAACCCAAAAAATCCTCTGGATTCTCACCTAAATTGGCTATATGATCTTTCAGTGCATCATCTTTTGAAATATATTCAACCGATTTTGTAAATGGTGCTCCCAACAGGTAAGTTTGTATCCGTTGTTCTGAGTTACTATTTATATTATCGTCTAAAATAATTGACAAATTAATATTTTCTTTTACGTAGATACTTAAATCGTGCGCTACAAAGAGTAACATACATACTAATCCTACCAGAAACAGCACGAGAGACATACTAATGGTTGAAGTCAGATGCAAATTCCAAAAACCGGGCTTCCGTGTTTTTCTACTTTCTATTGACATATTTTTTGAGTAATTCGTTCTTAATTTTTTGCTGATATTTTTGTTTTAGTTCCGGATTTTTTCCATTGCCAGAAAATTAATCCAATAATACACAATATCAATAATATGGATGAGATAATCGCGAGTAAATTTCCCAAACTGTAGGATAGTGGTTCGAACTTAAATTCAATGTTATAGGTACCTGCTTTTAAAGGCATAGCACGTAATAAATAATCGGCACGTACATAAGGTGCTTTTTGTCCATTAATATAAGCATTCCAACCTTTATCGTAATAAACCTCCGAAAATACGGCTACCTGATCCGTTTTAGAGCTGAAATTATAAACCAAATCGTTCGGTTCATAGCTTGCCAGTGAAATTCGGGCAGTACTGTCGGCTGTTATTTTTGCAGGCAATTGAGCTGCAAAGGATTTATCAACCACCATTTCTGTTTTTGTATTTATTTCTCCTACCAGTTTCATTTCTTCATTGGCATCGGCAGCAATAAGAACTTTGTTTACAAACCATACATTTCCATTGGCATAGGGATTGATAAGTGGTGCAGATTCTTTATTGTAAATAAGGTATTTCATGTTAAGCATATTCAATACACCCAGGGAATCCATAGTATTTGTAATTACACCCGGAGTAGTGGCACGTCCGAATGAGGCAAACAATTGGCCAATTTCTTTCTCCATTTGCATATTAATCAGCTCCTGATAGCGACGCAATTTGGCAGCATGGTATCCACCAATATTGTGATGGAAATAGGACGGAGTTGCATCGTTGAAGAGATTGACTGTTGCATCTAAAACCCTGTATTGTGATTTATCCTGCAAGATAATATTGTCGGCAATACCAGGTTTAATAAGTGTTTCAACTTTACGTTTACGTTGAAAGTTATTATCGTTCAAATATCGCTTGGCTACAGGTGCCAAATCAGCAAGGAACAACACAGCGAAAAAGACGTAGGCTACTTTTTGTTTCAAAAGGTTTTTAGCGTATAACCAAATTAATCCGGCAGCCATAATTATGAAAACCAACGAACGCAATGCATCGGAACGTAACATCGCAGCCCGATCGAGAGGCAACGTTTCTTTCAAAAATGTATAATCTCCTTTAAACTGGGCATCACCGGCAGCAATAAAACTCCCTGCAAGAGAAGGAATCAAAGCAAACAGAAGGGCAATACCACCTGTTATTGCGGCACTAATTCCAACTGATCGTATTATTTTTTGTTTATCAGTTTGCTCGTTGAATACTTCTTTTAATGCCAAAAGAGCCATCAAAGTCATCCCGAAACCGGTTGCTACCAAGGTCATTGAAACAGTACGGAAATTATTATAAAGCGGTACATAGCTTATGAAAATATCGGTTAACCACATGAAATTTCTTCCCCACGAAAGCATCAAAGTCAGAGCTATCATGGGCAACAACCACCATTTGGTTCGTTTATCAACCAGGAAGAATCCCAAAATGAACAAAAAACAAACGATAGCACCAATATAAACAGGTCCGGATGTACCCGGCTGTGTTCCCCAATACAATGGCAATTGCATGCTTTTTAGCATATTGTCTACATTTGGGACTCCCATACTTTTCAACTTCTTCCCTGTCTCACTGTCTGCAGTTAACGTACCTGCACTGGCACCACCTTTAAAGTTTGGAATAAGCAAAGTCATTGTCTCATCAACACCGTAACTCCAATTAGTAATATAATCTCTGTTCAGACCGTGTTGTGAGCTTTGTGTATCCGTGGTCAAACCGTTGGACGCACCACGCATTGTATACTGGCTATATTCTTTCGTTGTGAGTAGCGAAGTTGCATTCATCCCTAAAGCAATTACCGCAGCGGCAATCAACATTCCGATGCGCTTGAGAAATTCTGTAATTTCTTTATTTTTAATGCTGTAAATGAATTCTACAACTGCCAGAAACAGTAAAATTATAAGTGTGTAATATAAAATCTGTATGTGATTGGCGCGGATAGTCAAACTTAAAAAAATGGCGGTTAGTAAACTACCAAGCAAGGGTTTCCAACGTAGGGCCATGACCACACTACCGATGAGTGGTGCCATATAGGCAATGGTAATGGCTTTTGTATTATGACCGGCAACAATGATAATGAAATTGTAGGATGCAAATGCAAAAGCAATTGCTCCAACCATTGCCAACCAGGGATTTAGTTTGAAAGTTAATAATAAAATATAAAATCCCAGAAGATATAACATCAGGTTAAAAATCTGACCGGGAAAAATTGCCAGAACATCCTGAACATATTTCATAACATTGTAAGGCTGATCCATTGTAATCTGGTAGGTAGGCATCCCACTAAATAACGAATTAGTCCACAAAGTCGGTTTGTCGTGTGTGGCATTAAAATCTAGCGTTTCTTTGGCATCGCATATCCAACTTTCAGTATCGCTTCCAATTAATTGTTTTCCTTCCAGTATCGGAGTAAAATAGGCAAAAGAAATTAAGATAAACAATAGAATAGCAGCAAGATGTGGTGTGAATTTGGCAAGAACATTTTTATTCATGGTAATACATGTTTTTAGCTGAAAACGGTTTTTGGGAAAAGTCGTACAAAAGTACAA
>JAQTOL010000105.1 GCA_028748945.1 Paludibacter sp. | reverse complement strand
GTTAAAAATAGGAGACCGGATTGTTTTCAATGATATGATTCATTATACCCTGGTAAAAACCACCATGTTTAACGGCGTTACACATCCAAGTCTGGGAATATGGACAAAAGAAAATGAATTTAAATTGATCCGGGAATTCGGTTACGAGGATTATAAGAATAGAATGTCTTAATAAATTCATAATTCATAATTGATAATTGATAAATGTGGTATTAAAATGATTGACTATTCGAATAATTTGTATATTTGCAGCTTGTGAATTGAAACTCATTAAAAACTTTTAATAATTAGTCAAAATGAATACTATTTCAAATTCTTTAGGATCCTACGCCTGGATGTTGCCTTTTATAATTGTTCTTGTTTTATGGGATTCTGTTTGGAAATTAATTGCCATGTGGAAAGCCGGTCGTAACAATGAACTTGTCTGGTTTATTTGTATTGCTATTTTCAATACAATTGGAATTTTGCCCATCATTTATATCTTTTTAAGCAAGAAAAAACCCGAAGAAAACAGGAATAATTAATGTGACAAATGAAATACAAGAATTTAATATTTACTGCAGTTTTACTTCTTATTACCAGTGTCAATTATTTTCAAAATATTGCAAACGGGAGTGTAAGAACGGTTGAATTTATATCAATATTTGCCATTGGTGGAATATTTGGACTCTTATTGACTCAACTAATCAATGCGATCAGACTTAGAAAAAAATAGTTGAATTGACACTTTCAATTTTGCCCGGTTTTTTTTAATGGTTTTTATTAATAAAAGCCTGATTTCGGATTGTAATTTACATCCTTCCCAAAATAAATTGATTTGATCAAAACTTAATTTGTTCAGTTCATTTATTGAACCTGATTTGATTATACCTATCTTTACAAATCGTAATGTTTCCACAAAACCATAACTATAAATATGCCTTTTACTTCCCTTGGCTTATCGCCGGCTTTATTGAAAGCTGTTGCTAATCAGAATTATTCTCAGCCTTATCCGATTCAACAGGAAGTTATCCCGGCTGTTTTGAAGATGAGGGATGTGTTGGGTATTGCCAAAACCGGTTCCGGAAAAACGGCGGGTTATGTTTTGCCGATATTAATGAATCTGCAGGGAAAGACCATCACTAAAAACCGACATGTCAATGTGCTGGTACTGGTGCCAACGCGTGAACTGGCCATGCAGGTCAGCGAAGTATTTATTACTTTTGGTTCGTCTCTTCCAGAACGAATAAAAACCTTAGCTGTTTTTGGCGGTGTATCCATTAACCCGCAAATGATGGCTTTGCAAAACGTCAATATTCTGGTTGCAACGCCGGGAAGATTGTTGGAACTGGTTGAATCGAAGGCGGTTCATTTATCCGAAATTGAAACGCTGGTTTTGGACGAAGCTGACAAAATGCTGAATATGGGCTTTCGGGAAGAAATGAGCCTCATATTTAAGTTATTGCCAAAAAAACGACAGAACCTCTTATTTTCGGCTACTTTGAATGACGATGTGAGCCGGATTAATCAAATTTTACTGGTGAATCCGGTTGTTATAAAAATTGAGGAAGAAGATAATACATTTGATTTAATTTCCCAGGTGGGTTATTTTGTTTCGGAAGAAAATAAAGGCCCGTTGTTGCGATACCTGATTAAAAACAACGATATGAAGCAGGTACTTGTATTCACTTCTTCGGTTTATAAAGCCGATAATGTGGCCGATAAACTCCGGAAGAACGGTATAAAAGCAACTGCCATGCATAGTAAAAAAAGCCAGGGTGCCAGAACTGAAGCCCTGAATAAATTTAAATCGGGTGAACTACGTGTTCTGGTGGCTACGGATTTGATTTCGCGTGGTATTGATATTCAATTCCTGCCTTATGTAATTAATTACGAACTGCCCCGCTCACCCAAAGATTATATTCACCGAATCGGACGAACCGGTCGTGCCGAATCACCCGGTGAAGCGATTTCATTGATTTCTCCTGAAGATAAACAACATTTCAGGGTGATTCAGAAGAAGATGGGGAAATGGGTTACTATGATTGATAGTGAGAGTATTAATTTACAGGGTTTTTAAGCGAACCGCGAAAGATTCGGTGAAAATATCAAATTTTGCAATCTTTCTCACAACATTTTTGTATTATTCTTGTTTTGATTCAAAAGGATATGACGAAATAAATTGCAATAAATTGAATTTATATAAATCAACAGGCTTATGTCACTTCTGGGTAATATTATTTGGATTGTTTTTGGTGGAATTATTATTGCCATTGAATACCTGATTTCCAGTCTGCTTTTGATGCTTACCATTGTTGGTATTCCCTTTGGCATTCAAACATTAAAACTGGCCATGCTGGCTCTATGGCCTTTTGGTAGTGAGATCCGGACAAAAAAGAATGGTTCGGGTTGCTTATCCACACTGATGAATATCATCTGGATCTGCGTTGGTGGTATCTGGATTTCATTGACCCATCTGCTTTTCGGCTTACTCTTTGCTATTACAATCATAGGAATTCCCTTTGCTTTGCAACATTTTAAATTAGCAGCTCTGGCTTTGACCCCGTTTGGGAAAACGATTGTAAAAAAATAAAAAAACCTCCGCCGGGAGGTTTTTATGTCAATATCCTACAAATCAATTCTTTTTTTACCCACACCTTCGTCAATAATCACTTCCTTGGGAGGAAGCAACAGAACTGATGGATCTGATAAGATTTTATTGAGTACCCGCATGGAAGAGGCGTAATAAAATCCGTCGCAAATTCGTTCGTCGAGTACAAATTTAAGCTGAATACTTTTGTATGATTTCAAATCCCCATTTTTGTCGAGCGTATGGCGTCTGGATTTCTTACCCATAGCCACAAACATACTACAGGTTCCAAATTCGTATAAATGATGGTAAATAGATTCTACACCGATAGAACCAATATTGGTAAGAAAAATACTGGAATGCCACGGACTGGCTTTGTTGATAAACTTGGGCATCATCCCTACTTTGTCGAGATGTAAAAGGGAAAAAACAACAAAACGTAATAAGAATTCAGGGAGTAAGCCAAGAATTTTTGAAATTGTATCTGATGAGTTCTGCTGGCCGACTTTTTGATTTTTTTCCTGTTCTAATCTTGTCTTCTGTACAATATCGTGAAGTGTATCAGAAGGCATAAAGTACGGTTTTATAAGGGTTTCCTCGCCTTCGTCGGAGAGCGAACGTTTTACAGCGATAGAGAAATTCACGTGGTTACGTGCAAAAATTTTATTCCAGATTACAAACCGATTCAGATGGGGGCGTGCAGCGATAAGCCTCACCAGTGCAGCCATGACTACATGCATGATTGATAAATCGGGAATGTCATCTTTGTGCTCTTTTATAAAAGCTTCAATATGATCAATATCAACTTTCTCTTCAAAAAAGTTTTGCGCATCCATACGTGTGCGCAGGAAATACGGAATCACCGAGAAGACTGCATCTACATTTTTTACCCGCCATCCATCATACCGATCGCCTAATGTCCAACGGTAATACTTCAATTTGTTTAATTCATTCATTATGCAGTGATTTAAGATTATTGGAACCAAAGATACATAAAAGCAATTTGATTCTTTCTGATTTAATAATTCAAATGGAAATATAGACTTATGTAAATAAAAAGGAACACCTGTTGAAGGCTTTTAATAGTTCTATTTATTTTTCATACATCTGCGCGTTTTCTTCCAACTCCATCATCTACAATGACCTTTTCGGGTGGGAGTAACAAAACAGAAGGATTGGATATTATTTTATCAATCATACGGATGGTAGTAGCATAATAGAACCCGTCACAAATACGTTCGTCAAGTACAAATTTCAGTAGAATGGTTTTAGCCGGGATTGTTGTACCATCTTTATCAAATTCAAATGATCTTGATTTTTTACCCATGGCGGCAAACATGCTACAGGTTCCAAATTCGTAAAGATGGTGATAAATAGATTCAATGCCAATGGATCCAATGTTAGTCAAAAAGATACTGGTATGAAACGGACTGGCATGGAAAAGCGGTTTGGGCATTATCCCGACTTTATCTAACTGTTTGATTAATACGACGACTGCCCGTAATAAAAAATCGGGTAAAAATCCCATGACCTTTGAGATGGAATCCGATGAATTTTGAAGACCTTCCTGTAGATTGATTTTCACCTCTTTGTTGGTTTTTTCAACAATATCCTGTAAGGTATCGGTTGGTAAAAAGTAAGGTTTTATGACTGTTTCTTCACCTTCATCGGAAAGCGACCGTTTGATTGCCAACGAAAAGCTAATATGATTACGTGCAAAAAGTTTGTTCCAAACCACAAAACGATTTACGTATGGACGTTGGGAGATTAATCGCACAATGGATGCTATAACCACGTGCATGATGGATAAATCGGGCATTTCTTTTTTATGTTCTTTTATAAATGCTTCGATCTTATCAATCGGAATTTTTATTTCAAAAAAGACTTCGGAATCTACACGCTTATTCAGAACAAAAGGAACGAGTGAAAAAATCGGGTCAACTTTCTTAACCCGCCAGCCATCGTACCGGTCACCCAGGTTCCAACGATAATATTTTAATTTATTATATTTGAGCATTATTTTGAGTATTTAGAAATAAATTGGGCAAAGATACACTTTTTGAACTAAACACGAGGTTAATTATTTGTGTTCAAATCGTACTTTTGTTCTTTAATTTCATTGCTTCATTTTCCTCTAATTGTCCGTTGTCCAACATAAACCTAATTACTTTTAATACTTTCGGCTCTTTGAAGTGTATTTCTTTGACTAATGCATTTATTGTCAATTCGGTGGTTGACAGTTGTTGTTGTACAGCAAGGCGGATCAGTTCAAAATCCTGATCGGACACTTCGGTCTCCCTTTTCTTTTGACATATATCGCATTTCCCGCAGGGCTTGCTCTCCTTTTCGCCAAAATAAGAAAGCAAAATCTGATTCCGACAGATATTCTCTTCTTTGGCATAATCCAGCACACTTTTAATCCGGGTAATATAACGTTCCCGTCGGTCGTCGTAGGCTTCTTTCCCCAGTACGACACGATTCGTTGCTTCCCGTTCCCGTGTAAAAGTGAGAAATGGAGTTTTCTTCCGGGGAATATATTGAATGATATGTTCTTTAGATAATACGACGAGTTCATCGTAAACCTTTTCACGTGTCCATTCCAGTCGTTGAGCAATCGTTTCTTCATTGACGGCAGCCAAATCGGTAAACAGACCGGTGTAGGAACGCAGTAAAATATGGATTAAACGATCCTGTTCGGGCGTTTGTTTGGTTTTGTACAGATCATCTTTTTTCACTGTGAAAAGCACGCGCGAAGAACTGTCCTGTTCATCCGTCAATTCTATGTATCCGGCTTGCTGAAGAATTTTCAAACAATTATAGGATATGAGTATGGGTAATTTGAATTTTGTACAAAAATCAGCGATATCAAAAGCATAAACTTTATCGAGACCGGAACCAACGCCCAGTTCGAAATAATTTCCCAACGCCTCGTACACCTTGAGAACCATTTCTTTTCCGGGAAAAGTGTCCGTAACACGTTTACGCATTTTTACGGCATCGCCGTTATTGTAAAGTAAAACCGCGTAAGCTTTTTGTTCATCGCGACCGGCACGACCGGCTTCCTGAAAATAAGCTTCCACCGAATCGGGTAAATCCATGTGAATGACGGTTCGAACTTCGGCTTTATCGATGCCCATACCGAAAGCATTGGTGGAAACAATCACGCGTGTTTCCCCCGATTTCCAACGGTTTTGTTTGGCATCTTTCGTGTCGTTTTTCAGTCCGGCATGAAAGTTCTCGGCAGGAATTCCATTTTGATTTAAAAATTCAGCAATTTCTTTGGTTCGTTTCCGGTTGCGGACATATACTACCGAAGTACCCGGAACACTGTTCAGTATTTTCAATAAGTTTTCATCTTTGTTTTCAACCGTTCGAACCACATAAGCCAGATTGGAACGATGAAAACTTTTTTGAAAAAGATTTTTTCCCCTGAAGTGAAGTTGCTTTTGAATGTCCTCCACCACTTCGGGTGTTGCGGTAGCTGTGAGTGCCAATACAGGAACATCAGGCAATATCTCCCTTATATCGGCAATGCGAAGGTAGGAGGGACGAAAATCGTAACCCCATTGCGAAATACAATGCGATTCGTCCACGGCAATTATGCAAACGGTTGCCTGCTTTATTTTTTGCATAAAGATTGGTGTTGCCAATCGTTCCGGTGAAACGTACAGAAACTTATAGGCACCAAATACCGAATTGTCGAGTGTCAGCATAATGTCGTTTTGTGACATACCCGAATAAATGGCAGCAGCCGCGATTCCCCGTTTCTTCAGGTTTTCCACCTGATCTTTCATTAACGCGATCAGCGGTGTAACCACTAAGCATAAACCTTCCATGGCCATAGCCGGTACCTGAAAAGTCAGTGACTTTCCACCACCGGTAGGCATCAGTCCAAGTGTATCTTTCCCCGAAGCGATACTTTGGATAATATCGCTTTGAAGTGGCCGGAATTGATCGTAACCCCAGTATTGCTTAAGTATGGAAAGGTATTGTTGCATTTGATTTTGTGATTACAGGTTTCTGTAATGAAAGAAAGTTGAACTTTGTTTGAATTTATGCAATGGTCTTACAATTCTGGCAAATAAAAAAATAAATGCAAACAATATAATTAATATGTAACCAATTATTTTCCAAACTTTTTTTGGTTTACTTTTCATTTTGGATTTTAATTCAGAACAAATCAAATTAACAAAAACAAAAATACGAATAAGATTCGAATTAAGGTATTATATCGTTTGTAAATATAGAAATAAAAAAGAGGAAAACTTTCGTTTCCCTCTTTCCTTAATTATTGATTTCATTTAAAATATCCTGAATGTCGTACCGGCATCCTCCGCATCCGGTTCCGGCATCCAGTTCTTTTCCAACCTCGTTAATCGTTTTCAGGTTTTTATCTTTAATTTTATCTACGATATCACTTTTACAAACATCGTTACAATCGCAAATTACAGGGTCTTCTACCATATCGCATGTATTTTTAAATCGGGACTCATTTAATTCTGTCCGGTCGATTCATAACAACTACAAGATCAAAATGGTTTAAAATTCACCGATTTATTTTTCTATCCGGAACCAATCAATATCGGCATATCCCGAATCGTTTAAAGGTTGAGGGCGGGAGCAGAAAAGACCTACTTTTGCTCCGATCCATTGTCCCTCACGGGCTGTAAACGAAGTTCCCAGGGATGAAAATGATTTTCCATCGAGACTGTAACTGAAGGTGCAGGTTGCTTTCGGTTCGTTGATACCTTCTTTATTGATCGACTTGCTTTGAGCAACTTCCACACGCAGATAAACTGTATTTTGCCCGAGTGGAATGGACGTATTTATTTTTTCGGCATTCCCTTTATCGGCTTTCAGGCAGCTAATTTGATTCAGAGTCAAACCGTTTTCGGAATTTTCGATGGTAAGCGCTGCATAATCCATTCCCATTATTACCAATCCGGCACGTTCACCTTTTTTGAACGGATTGAATGTCAGTTTCGTGCTGGCACTGAAGTTCGGTGCTGGAAATTTCTGAAGCAACAAATTCGGTGCATCCCACAAGTTTCGGGCTTCACCGATTAATTGCCACGCAAAAAGACGCAAGTAGCCTTTGTTTCCGTTACAATATGACCATAGTGGATTGCTGTTTCCCTGCCATTGCCATTGGAGGGCAAGGGTAGTACCATCAAACTCATCACTTTCAGCGGGTGTTGCCACGGGATAAGTTTTGCCAACATTCGGTTTTTTAAACGTAGAAACAGGTGTTCCGCAACCATCACCATCTTTATCTTCGCCCATTACCGGCCAGTCATTTACCCATTTCATAGGTTCGAGCAATACGGCACGTCCGTATGCGTACAAATCCTGAAAATGAAGAAACCAGTCTTCTTTTCCATCGGGTGTATCCACCCATGCACCCTGGTGAGGTCCGTTGAAATCCGATTTTCCCTGCGCAAGGACTATTTTTTCTTCGTAAGGTCCGTAGACATTGGTCGATCGCAAAGCAAGTTGCCAGCCGGGTTTCACACCACCTGCCGGACAGAAAATATAATAATAACCGTTGCGTTTATAAAACTTAGGACCTTCGACAGTTGAATTGTTCGGATGTCCATCAAAAATCAAACGGTCATTGCTGATTGCTGATGTACCATCGGGCGACATTTCGAAAATGGCAAGCACACTTTTCATCCCGGCACGACTTCCTGCAAATCCGTGAACAACGTAAGCACGTCCATCTTCGTCCCAAAGCGGACAGGCATCAATCAGACCTTTCCCTTCTTTTACCATTTGCAGCGGAGCCCACGGACCGGTGATGTTTTTTGCCTGAGTCATATAAATACCTGCATCCGGATCGCCGAAATAAATATAAAACTCATTGTTATGGAAACGGATGCTCGGAGCCCAGACGCCATTGCCGTGTTGCATGGTATTGAAACGATCTTCCGGAATCATTTTATCAAGTGCATAACCAATGATGGTCCAGTTTACCAAATCATTTGAATGCAGGATTGGCAATCCCGGAATATTGGCAAAAGAAGATGCCACCATGTAATAATCGTTTCCAACCCGGCAAACATCGGGATCGGAATAATCGGCATAAAGTACCGGATTTTTATATTTTCCGTTACCTAAATCCGAAACCCATACTTTGGAAATATTCTGAGCCGATAACATGAGTGTTGATAAAAGAAGAGAGAGTTGAAGTAATCTGATTTTTTTCATTGAAATTTATTATTGTGTTATTTTCTTCTGAATTTTAAATTCATTGGATGATTAAATCTGAATAAATGTGATTAACGAATGGTTTATCCTCTTATTTTAAATCGTAAATTTTCATTTCTTTCAACCATGCATCAAATAATGGCATCCAAAACATGGTCGTTCCGGGACTTTTTGTAAGATTAATATTGTGCCCCCCATGAGGAAAAATGTGTAACGAGGCATCCACACCTTTTTCGCGCAAGGCTGTGTAAAAGAAAACGCTGTTGAGTGAAGGAACAGCTTTGTCATCGTTGGCATCAAAAATCAGGGTAGGCGGTGTC
>JAQTOL010000104.1 GCA_028748945.1 Paludibacter sp. | reverse complement strand
TATCGTGGTATCGGCAACCAACGGCACACCGGCTTTTTTGGCAATAACGGAAAGGGCTTTCAGGTCGGCCACTTCCATTTGCGGATTGGTAATTATTTCGAGAAAAACGGCACAGGTATTCTCATCAATCTGTGCTTCCACCTGTTCGGGAGTGGTTAAGTCACAGAAGCGTGTTTCCACACCAAATGCAGCCAGCGTCGAAACAAAAAACGAATAAGTATTTCCGAATAAATGGCGGGATGTAACGATATTGCTTCCCGTTTTGGCAAGCGTGATCAGTACATTCGAGATAGCGGCCATTCCCGAATTCAGGGCGGTTACGCTGTAAGCTCCCGAAATTGCCTTCACCCGGTCTTCGAAAAACTGCACTGTCGGATTGGTGACGCGTGAGTAAGTATGATCGGCAGTGCGTCCGGCAAACGCCTCTTCCATTTGTTCGGCCGTTTCAAACTCATATGCTGCCGAATTATATACCGGCATACTCAACGCACCGTACGCGTCGGGTTTGGCATACGGAGTCAGCTGGATTTTTGTGTTGCTAGATTGGTTATTCATATTTGGCCTCCCCTAACCCCTCCGGAGGAGGGGAAAAAGACATCGCATTGCGAATCTTAATTAATAATTTATCAATTTATAGTCCTGAAATCATATACACTGACCTTTTCAAACGCTCACCATATTCCCCTCCTCCGGAGGGGTTAGGGGAGGCTTTTCTATCTTAATTTCGCTCCCAGTTTCGTTTCAAAATTCTGTTGCAGCTTTTTCATGATCGGTTCAATCTGTCCATCGGTAAGTGTTTTCGTTTCGTCCTGCAGGATAAAGCTCACTGCGTACGATTTTTTACCGGCTTCCAGATTCTTCCCTTCGTACACATCGAACAGGTTAACGCTCTTCAATAACTTTCGTTCCGTATCATATGCAATTTTCTCAATTTCGGCAAAAGTCACATGCTTATCGAGCAACAAAGCCAGATCGCGTTTCACTTCAGGAAATTTAGGTAATTCGGCATAACGTACCGTGTGGTCAACCAACTCACTCAAAATAACATCCCAGTTCAGATCGGCATAAAAAACGTCCGCATCAATATCCATCACCTTCCGTATCTTTGGATGAACTATGCCGTAAACAGCCAGTTTCTTACCGGAACGGCTGTAGACAGTCAAAGCTTCGCTAAGCAAATCATCGGCATATTCACCGGTAACCAGTTTATGCATGTTTAGGCCCAGACGACGGAATATATTTTCCAGATAAGCTTTTAATTCGTAAATGCTCGATTTTTCATCGGCAGCCGCCCACGATTGTGCGCGTTTATTTCCGGTAAGCCACAAGGCCAAATGAAAATCTTCCGAATAGGCAGCCAGCGATTCCCCTTCTTTTTTATTTTCGGCGTGATAATAATAACAATTCCCGAATTCATAGAACTTCAGGTCGGGATTTTTCCGGTTGATATTCCGGTTGATATTGTCCAGTCCGCCGAAAAGCAAAGTCTGACGCATCACGTTCAAATCGGAACTGAGCGGATTCAGCATTTTCACGGAGTGAGCTCCCGGAAACGAAGTCAGATCGGTATAATAAGCACCTTTCGTCAATGAATTGTTTAATACTTCATTAAAGCCCTGCGCCGTCAGTTGATCGGCAATCATGTTTTGCAATTTATAACTGTCCGGCTTTGAACTGTAACTCAGGTTCGATTTCAGGGTATCGCCGATTTCAACATTGTTATAACCGTAAATACGCAGGATATCTTCAATCACATCCACATCACGTTGCACATCCACCCGGTAAACCGGCACATGCAGCACGTAACCTTCATCATTCCGGCTCACAATTTTCATTTCCAGCGCAGCCAGTATGGTTTCAATATTCTCTTTGCCGATTTCTTTTCCAATCAGGGTATTGATTTTACGAAAAGACACTTCCACTTCGAAAGGCTTTACTTCTTCGGGATAAACGTCGACAATTTCGCTGGACAGTTGTCCGCCTGCCACTTCCTGAATAAGCAAAGCGCAGCGTTTCAGCACATAAATCGTGTTGGTAGGATCACAACCGCGTTCGAAACGGAACGAAGCATCGGTATTTAACACATGACGGCGGGCCGTCTTACGAATCGTAACCGGATTGAAATAAGCACTTTCCAGAAAAACATTTTGCGTGGTTTCGGTTACCCCCGAATGTAATCCTCCGAATACTCCACCGATACACATGGCTTCTTCCGTATCACAAATCATTAAATCGGCGGCATTCAGTTTCCGTTCCACACCATCCAGGGTAAAAAACGGCGTTCCTTCGGGCATATTCTTCACCCTTACTTCACGACCTTTTATTTTATCGGCATCGAAGGCATGCATGGGTTGTCCCAGTTCGTGTAACACAAAATTGGTAACATCCACAATATTATTAATCGGGCGCAGCCCGATAATTTGCAAACGGTTTTTCAACCAGTCGGGCGATTCGGTTACTTTCACACCCGAAATGGTAATCGCCGAATAACGCGGACAGGCATCCGTATTCTCTACGATTACAGGAATAGTCAGGTTTGTATTTTGTACGGCAAAAGCTTCAACCGAAGGTTTCGTCAGCTTTACCGATTTATCTTTCAGGGCATAGAAGGCGGCCAGATCGCGCGCAACACCAAAATGCGAAGCCGCATCGATGCGGTTAGGCGTAATATCCACTTCCAGCAAGGTGTCGCTTTTAATCCCGTAATAATCTTTGGCCAATGTTCCAACCACGGCTTCGGCCGGCAACACGATGATTCCATCGTGGCTTGTCCCGATTCCGATTTCATCCTCGGCACAGATCATTCCCATTGATTCAACACCGCGTATTTTAGATCGTTTGATATTGAAACTTTCATCTCCCGAATACAGTTTTGTTCCAACGGTTGCCACCACCACTTTTTGTCCGGTAGCCACATTGGGTGCTCCGCAAACAATTTGTAACGGTTCGCCGGTTCCCACATTCACTGTGGTAACATGTAAATGGTCGGAATTTTCATGCGCACCGCAAGTCAGCACTTCACCGATTACCAATCCTTCCAGTCCACCTTTAATAGTTTGAACTTCTTCCACACCACCCACTTCTAAACCAATAGATGTGAGTGCTTTCGATAATGCATCAGGGGTTACATCAATGTTAATGTACTGTTTCAGCCAATTATACGATATATTCATAATTAATTCATAATTTACAATTCATAATTCACAATTAAATACGTAACTGATATTTAATCCTTTGTAAGTGATAGAACTTCAACAGGAAGATAAGTGCTGAGCCTGTTTTTTTGAAGGCACAAAGATACGATTTTTTTTAGAGTTTCAGATTTCAGCTACTCAAAAATGATGCATATTCTTTATTAAAAACCTTAAATACAAAGGATTTTTTATAGCGCTGAGCGATTGATTTAAATCAGAACGGTACATGTGAAAAATTAGCAGAGCGTTTAGTTGAATGAATCCTTTTCGTATTAGTAGTTTTTTTGTACTTTTGTACAATCTTACAAAAATATTTTTTATGCAACGAAGTTTCGTCAAATCGGCTATGAACAGCGGCCTAATCATGGGGGTGATTTTCTCCGTAAATTTCCTGCTTTCTGTTTCCAGAATTACAGCACTCATATTGATTACCTATGTTATAGCGATATTTATCGTGATAACGATGTACCGCATGGCAGTTCGGTTCAGGGACACAGAATGTGAAGGATCCATCACTTACGGCAGGGCATTTTTATACATTTTGTCTACTTTCTTTTATGCTGCCCTTATTTCAACTGTGGTTAAGTATATCTATTTTCAATTTATAAATCCGTCTTATCTTGAAACCATGTTTCAGGAAAGCATGAAGTTGATGGAAAAACTCAAACTACCAATGACTTCCGTTTCGGCGGACCAAATGGAAAGTATGCTGAAACCGGTAAATTATTCATTTATATATATTTGGATGAATATAATCTTTGGAGGTCTGGTTGGATTGATAATGGCGGGTTTTATAAAGAAAGAGAAGAGTATTTTCGACGAAAAAGGAGAAATTGAAAATTAATTAATTGGAAATTAAAACATGGATATTTCAGTAATCGTACCGTTGTACAACGAAGAAGAATCACTGCCGAAACTCTTTGAATGGATTGAACGCGTGATGAAAGAGAATAAATTCAGTTTTGAAGTTATTTTTGTAAACGACGGCAGCAGCGATAAATCATGGGAAGTGATCGAATCGTTACAAAGTAAATCGCCCAGTGTGCGGGGTATCAAATTCCGTCACAACTACGGTAAATCTCCCGCTTTGTATTGTGGTTTCCATGCCGCACAAGGCGATGTGGTGATTACCATGGATGCCGATTTGCAGGACAGCCCCGACGAAATTCCGGCCCTGTTTGCCATGATAAAAAACGAAGATTTCGATCTGGTATCCGGTTGGAAGAAAAAACGTTACGATTCAAAACTGACTAAGAATATTCCTTCGAAGTTATACAATGCCACGGCAAGAAAGGTGACGGGACTGAAACTTCATGATATGAATTGCGGTCTGAAAGCCTACCGCAACGATGTGATAAAAAACATTGAAGTATACGGTGAAATGCACCGCTACATTCCTTTTCTGGCAAAAAATGCCGGATTTACCCGCATTGGCGAAAAAGTGGTAGAGCATCGCAAACGCGAATTCGGCGAAACAAAATTCGGTTTAAGCCGTTTTGTAAATGGGTACCTTGACCTGATGACCTTGTGGTTTTTGTCAAAGTTCGGTAAAAAACCCATGCACTTTTTCGGATTATATGGCAGCCTTATGTTTTTACTTGGATTTTTGGCCGTGCTGGCGGTTGGTGCAAACAAACTGATTGCCATTATTGAGCACGTTAAAGCACCTTTGGTTACCGATAGTCCCTATTTTTATTTGTCCATGTTGGCAATGATGTTGGGAACACAGTTATTCCTTACCGGTTTTCTGGGTGAAATAGTAGCCCGCAATTCAACGGAAAGGAATAATTATCAAATTGAAAAAGAAATTTAATTGAAATGAAGCAGCTGTTATTTATCGGGCTGGGTGGATTTATCGGAACAATTGCGCGGTTTGGGGTTTCTAAACTGAATATATACTGGCATTTTCTGTCCATTCCCATGGGAACACTGACAGTAAATGTGCTGGGTAGTTTTCTGATTGGAATTCTGGTAGGGATTTCGCAAAAAAGCGATCTGCTTTCGCCGGATCTACGATTGTTTTTAATGGTTGGAGTTTGTGGCGGATTTACAACATTTTCATCATTTTCCGCTGAGAATTTGATGCTTATGCAAAACGGACAATTCCTGACTGCATTCATTTATACAGCTTCGAGTCTTCTGTTAGGCTTTCTGGCTGTCTATTTAGGATTTTTCAGTGCAAATTTGCTTTAATGGATCACGAAATGAAGTTTACCTGTTCGGTTTATAGCAGGTTGAATGACGGATTGATCGGATTGATCCGGTAAATTCAAAAAGTTTAGTTTTATTTCGTTTATACGCTTACTGTCCCGGAACTAATCACTTGTAACAATATAGAGCTATGGCAACTGCAAATAATAGTGTTCTGAAAATTTATGCGAGTAGCACCGACAAAATCGGATTCGAATTGCTTTACGAGAAAATTGTAGTAATGGCAAAACAACAAGGCATGGCAGGCGTAACCGTCTATCGGGGAATCATGGGATTTGGCCCGAGTAGTAACCAGATCAGTTCTTCCCGGTTTTGGGAATTAACCGAGAAACTACCGGTTGTGATCGAGATCATCGACAGAACAGCCGCGATTGAAAAATTTTATACACACATTGAGAAAGATTTAGCGGTTCAATCGAAAGGTTGTCTGGTAACTATCCATCCTGTTGAAATCAGACTTCAGAAGGCAGGAAGGAAATAACCGACAGGAACCGATAAAAATTGACCGGGACTTTTGTGAAATTGGCAACCGGAGTTTGAAAACAAAAAAACGAAGATGAATCATTTCACCTATATTGAAACAGGATATTGACATGGAAATTCTCACCCCTATTTTACCCGCGGTACTAGTACTGATAACAGCCTATTTCCTGCTGGACAAGCTGTTGAAAAACGATGAAAAACGACGCAATTACGAGATTCGCAAAAGTAATGCTACTGCCATTACACCTATCCGTCTGCGGGCGTACGAACGGTTGATGCTGGTATTGGAACGAACGACTCCCGCCACACTGATAGTGAGTGTAGCCAAACCGGGAATGACAAACATGGAACTTCACACCCAATTATTAGCAAGTATCCGTCAGGAATTTTCGCACAATCTGTCACAACAAATTTATATTAGCGACGAGGCCTGGACTTATGTACGCAGTGCGCAGGAAAGTTTGTTGCGATTGGTTAATTCCTCTGCCTCCAAATGCAATCCCAATGAATCGGCATCGGAATTAGCCGAACTGATTATACAGTTGTATGGAAACAGTGAAGAGACACCTACTGAAATGGCTATCGCTAAATTAAAAGCGGAAGTCAGACAGTATTTTTAAATGTAAGTTACAAATGGATAAGACATAGGTCTTGAATAGAAATGAAAAATAAAATCAATATTGTTCTTATATTGTTCCTGCTGTTGGGTATTTCATGCACCGTTGACGAAGGGTGCCGGAAAAGCAAAACGGTAAATATGGGCATCAGCTTTTATCATGTGGTTAATAAGGACACAACGACTGTCATGAAGATTGATAGTATAACCGTACAGGGTCTGGGAGTAGATTCAATACTGTACAACAATACCAAAAAATTAAGCAAGATTTTGGTTCCTCTGAATAAGATTGTTCCTGAATCGAGGTTTGTGATTACTTTTGATACAATTAAGGATACCATTACCATCGAGCAAACCAATAAGGATGAATACTTATCGCTTGAATGTGGTTGTATAAAGGTTCATTCGATTGATACTGTACTCACCACCAATCATTTTATCGATTCGGTCAAAATTTCCAATCACACTGTAAATACGACAAATGCAGAGCATTTACAAATATATAATTAGCCTCCTGGTTTGCCTGGCTATGTATCCTGTACATGCACAGGAAAAGAATGTACCTGCTCCGGAAAAACAGGGACAGGAACAGAAAAAACAGGAACCTGAACAGAAAAAAAAGGAAGAGCCGAAAGAACCTGAAGTCAGGTTTTTCAATGGATTTACCGTACAGGTTGATGTGGCGTCACTGGCAACAACAGCCCTTAAACTCGGAGATTCTTATTCGATGGAAGGCGGTATCCAGTTTGACCTGAAGAAGAAGTACTATCCTGTCTTTGAATTGGGTGTAGCCGGTGCCGATAAATTTTCGTCAGCTAATGCCGAATTTAAAACCAATGGATTATTTGGACGTTTTGGTATTGATATGAATATGATGAAGAAGAAAAAGGATTCAAAGCCGACTTCAAACTTATTTCTGGCAGGAGTAAGAATCGGAATGTCTCATTTTGCCTATGATGTGACGAATTTGCAGATTACGGATGGTTACTGGGGAGGTACCGAAACAGTGGATTATAAAAATCAGGTGTCAACCAAAGTCTGGTACGAAATAGTGGCCGGTGTACGGGTAGAAATCATCAAAAATATATTTATGGGCTGGACTGTCCGCGACAAAAATCTGTTGGGAACCGATGTTTCAGGTGAAGTTTTCCCGGCCTATATTCCGGGTTATGGATTAAATACAAGCAATATCTGGAGCATAAACTATACCATAGGATACCATTTCTAAACAATATCCTGCCTGAGCAGGTGAAAATAGAAATAGGATCTTTATTAAACTGAAAAATTAAAATAAAATACACTTATAACCAATTAAACGTATGAATTCAACAAAATCTTTAAATCGTGCAGCCGATAATATCCGCATTCTGGCAGCAGCAGCAGTAGAAAAAGCCAAATCGGGTCACCCGGGCGGTGCCATGGGTGGAGCTGATTATATCAATGTGCTTTCTTCAGAATTTCTGGAATACGATCCTAAAAATCCAGCCTGGGAAGGACGCGACCGCATGTTCCTCGATCCGGGACACATGTCACCTATGCTTTATTCCGTGCTTGCCTGCACCGGAAAATATACCATGGAAGAGTTGGGGCAATTCCGTCAATGGAACAGTGCAACTCCGGGACATCCCGAAGTAGACATTATGCGTGGTGTTGAAAACACTTCCGGTCCACTTGGACAAGGCCATACTTACGCTGTGGGTGCAGCCATTGCCGCTAAATTTCTGAAAGCCCGCTTCGGTGAAGTAATGAGCCAGACTATTTATACTTTCATTTCCGATGGGGGTGTTCAGGAAGAAATTTCACAGGGTGCAGGTCGTTTGGCCGGTCACCTGGGATTGAATAACCTGATTATGTTCTACGATTCGAATGACATTCAGTTATCTACCAACACGAATTCGGTGACCAGCGAAAACACGGCTCAGAAATACCTGGCCTGGGGATGGAGAGTAATTGAAATCAACGGAAACGATGTGGAACAAATCCGCCGGGCTTTGACTGATGCAAAAGCTGAAATGAACAAACCAACCATTATTATTGGTAAAACAATTATGGGAAAAGGGGCATTGAAAGCCGATGGATCCAGCTTCGAACGTCAATGTGCCACTCACGGTATGCCGTTGGGTGAATGCGGTGCTTCTTTCGAAGAAAGTATTAAGAATTTGGGTGGAAATCCTGAAAATCCATTTGTGATTTTTGAAGAAACCAAAGCTTTATATGCCAAACGTGCCGAAGAGTTAGCTGCAATAGTAGCAACCAAACAAGCTGCAAAAGCTGCATGGGCAAAAGAAAACCCTGAGTTAGCCGAAAAAATGGCTTTCTTCTTCTCGGGCAAGACCAAAATGAACTGGGATGCAGTTGTTCAGAAACCGGGACAAGCCACGCGTGCTGCTTCGGCAACCGTGTTGGGTGAATTAGCCAAACAAGTGGAAAACATGGTAGTTGCCAGTGCCGACTTGTCTAACTCCGACAAAACGGACGGATTCCTGAAAAACACTCATGCGTTTGCCAAGGACGACTTTACAGGTGCTTTCCTACAGGCCGGCGTTTCGGAACTGACCATGGCTTGCGTAAGTATCGGCATGAGTTTGCACGGTGGAGTAATTCCGGCCTGTGCTACTTTCTTTGTTTTCTCGGATTATATGAAACCGGCTGTACGTATGGCTGCCTTGATGGAACAACCCGTGAAATTTATCTGGACACACGAT